>JAEULC010000011.1 GCA_016792605.1 Rhodospirillales bacterium | reverse complement strand
CCAGCGCGCGCTGCGCATCCTCGTCGCCGAGGACAACCCGGTGAACCAGATGGTGATCCGCACCCTGCTGGTGCGCGCCGGGCACCGGGTCGACACGGTGAGCGACGGCAGCGAGGCGGTCACCGCGGTCGGGCACGGCGGCTACGACCTGGTGCTGATGGACCTGCAGATGCCCGAGATGGACGGGCTGTCGGCCGCCAGGGCGATCCGGCGGATGGCCCCGCCGCTCGGCGAAATCCCCATCATCGCGCTTACCGCCAATGCCCTGCACGCCGACCGCGAGCGGTCGATCGCCGCCGGGCTGAACGACCATGTCGCAAAGCCGGTTGATCCGGCGAATCTGTTCGCCGCGATCGCGCGGGCGACCGGCGCGGCGCCGCCGGAGGATGCCGGCGAACGGTTCAGGCCGGCGCCCGCCGCGCCCGATGCCGAGGCGCTCGAAGCCTTGGGGGCGTTCGCGGACGCGCTCGATGCCCCGCGCGCGCGATCGGCGGCGTAGGAGAGATGCGGCAATGACCGGAACGACCGCCAAGCTGCCCAGCGCCTCGGCCGCGACGCAGCCTCCCGAGGCCCGGGACGCCACCGCGCCGGCGACGCCGCCGGAGAGCCCGATCCACCACCTGGCCGAGCGATACTTCGCCTGGACCGACACCGCATTGCGGCAGCTGGCCGAGATTGCCGAGCGCGACGAGTGGTCCGGCGTTGGGCACGAAGCGGCGGCCGAGGAGGCCTACGGCATTCTGCACGACCTGAAGGGCAGCGGCGTGCTGTTCGGCTACGACTTGATGACGCATATCGCCGATTCCGGCTGCGCCTTGATCGGCGGCCGCACGGCGATCGACCCGGACAGCCGCGACGTCCTGCGCCAGCATGTCGACGCGATGAAGCTGGTAATGGGCAGGCGCATCGCGGGGGACGGCGGCGAGGCGGGGCGCCGGCTGCTGACGAAACTGGCGGGTCTCAGAACCCGAACATGTGGTCCAGGCTGAAATGGTCCTGGGCGTCGATCAGCCCGTGATACCCGAAGAGCCGGCAGGTCGTGTCGCGGATCACGACATAGCCGCCAGCGCCGGCCCGCGCGCGCTCTTCGGCGGCGAAGCGCTCGTGGTAGCGCCATAGCAGCGACCCGCCGCAGGCGATCTGCACCGAACGCCGGGCGACTTCCTGGCCGTCGCGGTCGTAGAGCAGCAGTTCGGTCGCGGATTGTGGATGCCATGGCGTCGAGGCCGGGTAGATCAGGTGGCAGAGCGTGTCGAGCGCGCCGGTGCCCAGGCGCAGAAACAGGCGCGTGCTGAGGCCCGGCGCGCGGCCGGCGTAGGATTGCGGCTCGTTCCGGTAGGTCATCACGGTATTGAAGATGTGCGCCCCGAAGCTGGTTTCGGCGGCGTGGCCGTGCGCCTTGGCCTCGTAGCGGAACAGCCCGTGCAGCCAGCCGTCGGCGTCGCCGCCGGCGCTGAGGTCGTAGACCAGCTCCATGTGGCCCCAGTCCTGGCCGGGCGCGCCGAGCGACGCGCCGGCCAGCAGCTCCTCGGCATCGAGCGCGACGCTGTCGCGGCGCTGCAGCCGGCCGAGGCGGCGATGCGCGACCTCGCGCCCGTCCTTGTCGTAGACGATGGCGGCAACCGGCAGTTCGCGCTGGTCGGTCGCCATCGGCGTCGGCAGCGCGAGCGAGCGCCAGCGCGACAGCGGCAGCACCGGCGCCGGCAACAGGTAGCCCTTGCCCATCAGGTTGCCGAGGTCGGCGATGCGCGGGTCGGGCTTCAGGTCCTCGCGCTCGACGTTCGGGTGCGCGATGCGGCGCCGGCCTGCGTGGGGCGCGTTGGTGTCGATCACCTCGTAGCGCGGGCGCACGAAATGCTTGCCGGCCTGGATCTCGATCTGCTGCGGCCAGCGCGCGGCTGGCAGGTGCTCGGCGACGTCCAGCGCGTAGGAACCGAAGGCCGGCACTTCGCTGTTCAGCCACGCGATCTTGTCGTCGCCCATCAGGTTCAGGCCCACGGCCTTGGCCGGGATCGGGCAGCAATGGCTGTTCTGCACCCACAGCACCACGCGCTCGCCGGCGCGCGGCGCCGGCAGCCCGGCATAGAGGTTCGACGGCCACGCATTGGCGTCGTGGGTGCAGGACAGCGTCGTCGCGCCGTTGATGAGGTTCGCGTCGCTGTAGGTGTCGAGCGCGTATTTCACCACGTCGTGGCCGCGGCCGTTGATGACATGCAGCAGCAACTGGCCGGTGAATTCCGGCAGGCCGAAGCGCCGGCGCACCTCTCGGCTGTCGATGGTGACGCCGGCGACGCCTTCGGGCACCTTCTGCTCCCAGGTGGCGATGCGTGCGCCATTTTCGTCGAACAGGGTCAGCCAGAAGCCGACATCCTTGGCGCCGTAGCCCGCCCAGTAGTTCGCGGTGACGAGGCGCGTGTGCAGCCCGTCCTGGTCGCGGAAGAACACGAAGTTGGTGGCGAAGTTCAGCGGGTCGAGGTAGCGCTGCCTGTTGGTCAGCAGTTCGTCCGGCAGCTTCGCGTCGTCGAGCGTCGCCACCGCGGCGCCGGCCGGCAGCAGGTGGCGCACATGGTCGACAAAGCGCCCGGCGTCGAAGGCGGCCACGAACACGGCCCTGGCCGGCGACGCGCGCAGGTCGGTGACGGGCTGCGTCGCGTGACCCAGGCGCTGCTGGCCGAGGTCGGCGAGGTCCTGCACGTAGACGCCGGCGACCTGGATCGGCGACAGGTCGTGCAGGTTGGCGACCGTGACCAGGAATCCGAGCGGATCGTAGATCGCGACCGGTCCCGACGCGGCCAGGCGCCGGATCAACGCCGCCATGCGGTCGGCGCCCTCGGGATGGCCGAGCGCCTTGAACAGCGCGTTGCCGCCGGTCTGGTTGCTGAACGTATCGATGCGCAGCGCCATCGCGATCAGGCCGCCCGCTTGCCGGTGAAGAACAGCTTGATCGGCTTGGTCATCGCCGCCTGCCAGTGCCGCCCCTGCTCGAACCAGCACATCAGCCGCGAATTGACCCAGTTGAGTTGGATGGCGCGGCGCTGGCCGACGAAGGGCTTGTGGCCGTGCCAGGCGTTCTCGGTGCAGCGGAATAGCAGGAGCGTGCCGATCTCGGGCGATACCTCGGCGGCGTAGTCCTCGAGATCGTCTTTGGAGCGCAGCATCCGCAGCCAGCCCGCCTTCTCCTGCCAGTCGCGGTTGAAGTAGAGCAGGGCGGTGACGACCTTGCCGCGCCGGTCGTAGTGGATCCGGCCGTCATGCGCGCCGGTATGGCCGCGCACGGTCAGCATCGTCGGCAGATCGGTGAGCGGCAGGTCGAGCTTCCTTCCCATCGCTTCGGCGAGCGCGGGACCCTGCAGCTCCTCGATCAACCTGCCGAACGAGGGGCCATAGCGCAGCGTCGAGGGCGGAAAGCTGCCGGGGGTGCGGATGTCGGGGAAGTCGCGCTCGACGGCGGCGATCGCGTCGGCCTTGATGAAGCCGGGAACGACTGCGAAATCAAACGGTTCGCGGACGAGGGGCGCACGGGCCAGGGCGTCCAGGTCCAGAAGGCTCGACGTCATGCGGCGGATATAGGGCCAATGGCCGGCAAAGGCAATTGCCGCGCTTACGCCGCCCGCGGGCGCGGCGCCAGGACCTGCCGCAACAGCACGGGCGAGGCGATCAGCACGCCGATCAGCCCGGTCTTCCACCCCGGTGCCATCAGCAGCAGCCCGCCGATCCCGACCAGCGTGCGTTCCCACGCCGCGAAGGGCGCGCGCAGGAAGCCCGTCAGGGCGGCGGCCAGGAACACGATGCCGATCAGGCAGCCGGTCACGGTCTCGGCGAAGGCGAACCAGGTGAAGCCCTTGGTCACGATCAGCATCGCCGGTGCGTAGACGAAGACGAACGGCACCAGCGCCTTGGCCATGCCCAGGCGGAAGGCGGTATTGCCCGTCCTGAACGGGTCGGCGCCCGCCATGCTGGCCCCGGCATAGGCGGCCAGCGCGACCGGCGGCGTTATGTCGGCGAGGACGCCGTAATAGAACACAAAGAAATGCGCGACGATCGGCGCCACGCCGAGCAGGCCGAGGGCGGGGGCGGCGACCGTCACCATGATGATGTAGTTGGCGGTCGTCGGCACCCCGCAGCCGAGCAGGATGCAGACGATCGCCGTCATCACCAGCGTGTAGAACAGCGTCCAGTCCTTGAGCTCGAACAGCGACGCCGGCAGCAGACCGCCGGTCAGCAGCGCGAGGTAGCCGGCGGCGTCGGTGACGATGCTCGAGATCTTGAAGCCGACGCCGGTGAGCGTGACGACGCCGACGATGATGCCGACCGTCGCGGCCGCCGCGCCGACCGCGATCGCGTACTTGGCGCCGACCACGAAGCTGTCGACCATGTCGGCCACCTTGCGCCGCGCCTCGGGGTCGCGCAGCAGGAACGCGGCCGAGACGACGGCGCAGCCAATGATCAGTCCAACCGTCACGTCGCCGCGGCGGAGCATGCCGGTGAACACGGCCGCCGCGACCGCGGCCAGCAATGCCAGTGCGGCGATCGGGTTGCGGCCGGTCAGGCCCACCACCATGCAGGCCGTGATGCCCCAGAAGGCGGCGAGGTAGGGCGTGAAGCCCGAGAACAGCACCAGCAGCAGCACGAATAGCGGGATCGAGGTCGGCCAGTCGCGGCTGAGCACCTCGCGGACGTTCGGCAGCTCCTCGGGCGTCAGGCCGCGCAGCCCGTGCTTCTTGGCCTCGAAATGCACCTGGCAGAACACGCCGAAGAAATGCATGAAGGCCGGCACGACGGCGGCCAGGATGATGGTCTGGTAGGGCTGGTTCAGGAACTCGACCATCAGGAACGCGGCGGCGCCCATGATCGGCGGGGTGATCTGCCCGCCGGTCGATGCCGTGCTCTCGACCGCCGCGGCGAAGTGGCGCTGGTAGCCGAGCCGGATCATCGCCGGGATGGTCAGCGAGCCGACCGTCACCGTGTTGGCGATCGACGAGCCCGAGATCATGCCGAACAGGGCCGAGCCGAAGATCGACACCTTGGCCGGGCCGCCGGCATAGCGCCCGGCGAGCGCCGAGGCGAGGTCGATGAAGAACTTGCCCAGGCCGACCCGCGTCGCCAGCACGCCGAACAGCACGTAGTGGAAGACGTAGGTCGCGACGACGCCCAGCGCGATGCCGTAAACGCCCTGGCTGGTCAGGTAGAGATGGTTGACCACGCCGCTCCAGGTGCTGCCGGCATGGGCGAGCAGCCCGGGAAAGGAGCGGCCGTAGAGCGCGTAGAGGATCATCGCCAGCGCGATCGCCGGCAGCGGCCAGCCGACGCTGCGGCGCGTGGCCTCCAGCAGCACGACGATGAGCAGCGTGCCCATCAGCACGTCCTCGAAGCCCGGATTGCCGACGCGGAAGGCCAGGTCGTCGAAGATCCAGGGGATGTAGAGGCTGCCCAGCACGGCGGCGATGGCGCAGGCCCAGTCGACCCAGCCGATGCCCAGCGGCTTCAGGATCGTCGCGCGCGGCTCCTGCCTGTTCGACGCCTTCAGCATCGGGAAGACCAGGAAGATCAGCCCGAGCACGAAGGCCATGTGGATGCCGCGATGCGTCGTCTCGCGCAAGAGGCCGAAGCCGGCGGTGTAGTAGTGGAACAGCGACAGCGCGATCAGCAGCACCGTGACCAGCATGCCGGCCGCGGGCAGCAGGGGGCGGAAGCGGATCTCGCTGTCCAGCTCCTCCTCCAGCTTGCGGACATCGCCGGTGAACTCGAGCTTGCCGTCGGTCATGCGCTGCTCCGGATGCGCGGAGAATAGGGGCGTAAACGCGCCGCGAGCCGCCCCTTGGCCAGGAGCGGCTCGCGGTCGTCCGTCAGATCGTGGGAAGCCTTACTTGATCAGGCCGGCTTCCTTGTAGAACTTCTCGGCGCCCGGGTGCAGCGGGATGCCGAGGCCCGAGAGCGCGGTCGCCTTGGTGATCGACTTGCCCTTGGCGTGGCCGGCGTCCAGGACGGCGCGGGTCTTGTCGCTCCAGAGCGCCTTGGTCACGTCGTAGACCAGGGCGGCGTCGACCTTCGACGAGGTCACCCACTGCGCGCCGACGGCAACGGTCCGCACCGCGCCGATGTCCTTGTAGGTGCCGGCAGGGATCTCGTCGCCGGCGAAGAACTTGGCGGTCGAGCGCAGCTTGTCGGCCTCGGCGCCCGCGATCGGCACCAGGTCGATGCCGCCCGTCGCCGCCAGTTCGGTGATGGCGCCCGCCGGATAGCCGCCGGTGAAGAAGAACGCGTCGACCGAGCCGTCCTTCAGCTTCTCGCCGGCTTGGTTGGGCTTCAGATATTCCGGCTTGATATCCTTTTCGGTGACGCCGTAGGCGGCCAGGATGGCGCGCGCGTTGATCAGCGTGCCCGAGCCCGGCTCGTCCAGCGACACGCGCTTGCCCTTGAGGTCCGCCGGCGACTTCACGCCCAGGCCCTTGCGCACCACCAGGTGCACGCTCTCGGGATAGAGGTTGGCGATGGCGCGCAGTTCCTCGACCTTCGTCTTGCCCTCGTAGACGCCGGTGCCGTAGTAGGCCCAGGCGGCGACGTCGGCCTGCACGAAGCCCGACTCGGCCTGGCCGCCGACGATGGCGTTCACGTTCGCGACCGAGCCGTTCGATGCCACGGCGCTGGCCGAGATCTTGTCGCTCGACACCGCGTTGGCGATCATGCCGCCGACCGGGTAGTAGGTGCCGGCGGTGCCGCCGGTGCCGATGCGGAAGAACTTCTGCTGCGCCAGGGCGACGCCGCCGAGGCCCGCCGTGACGGCGACGCCGACCGCAAGGGCCGTCAGGCTGCGGCGGGACAAGGTGAAAGCCATGGTGTTCTCCTCTAGTGGTCTCGGACAGTAGAAAGGCGCGCAAGCCGCAGCAGCGATCCGCGCCCCCGAGACAATGAATCGGGCGGCGGATGGCGGCGGGCGCGAAGCGGCCGGGACGTTACACGCTGGGGCCGGGCCATACAACCTTGCGGCGAGCGCGGTTTTAGAGCGAGTTGATGATCTCGCGATAGGCCTGCTCGGGGAAGGCCTTCAGCGTCGTGGTCCGCACGTTCCCCGTCTGCCCCAGCATCAGGGTGAAGCGGGCGGCCACCGCGTCGTCCGGCGCCTCGTAGATCGCGACCAGGTCGTGCGCGCCCATGGTCATGAAGATCGACTTGAAGCTGCCGCCCATCTCGGCCAGCGACTTGCGCGCGGCGTCGAGCCGCTTGGGCGAGTCCTTGACGTTGCGGACGCCCTGCTCGGTCCAGTTGATCAGCGCTACATAGGTCGTCACGGCGATCCTCCCTGGGTTGGGCACGCCGGACTCTTCTGGCGACGGCAATCCCGCCCGGAGCGGTCGTGCTCGCGCGAGTGTACTACAGGTTGCCGGGAATGTCGGAACGCGGGGAATGGTGCCGCCGGCGTGAATCGAACACGCGACCCCACCCTTACCAAGGGTGTGCTCTGCCCCTGAGCTACGGCGGCGCCGAAAGGGCTTCAAGCGGGCACCCGGGGGGCGGCCCGCTTGAACGGGGGCGGACCATAGTATAGCCCCATCCCTGGCGCAAGCGCGCCACGCCCGCCCCGGATCGCCGCCAAACCGCCCCGGGACGGGCCAGAATCGGCCCAAGGCGGGCCACAGCGGCGGGGCAGGATAGCGGGCAGGACAATGAGCCAGGACGACCCCCAGCAGCGCCCTTCCCCGGGCCAGCCACCGGGCCAGCCGCACCTGACCGAGCGGGCGCAGCGCGAGGCCGAGGAGCGCCGGGCGCGCCAGGCCCGGGCGCTGCGGGCGAATCTCGCCCGCCGCAAGGCCCAGGACCGGGCCCGGATGGACGACGACGCGGCTGGGGACAAACCGGCCGGCGCGTTGGAAAACAAGGACTAATCCGCCCACCGGCACGCCGCTTGAGGGGGCGGGGGCGGTCCGCTACAACCCGGCCGGAGCGATCCCCCGCGCCTGCCTTGTGGAGTTAGAGCATCGATGTCCGTCATGCCCGATCACTGGATCCGCGAGCAGGCGACCAAGAAGGGCATGATCGAACCGTTCGTCGACGGGATGCGGCGCGAGGGCGTGATCTCCTACGGCCTGTCGTCCTATGGCTACGACGCGCGGGTGGCGCCGGACTTCAAGATCTTCACCAACGTCGACAGCGCCATCGTCGATCCGAAGGCCTTCTCGCCGCAGAGTTTCGTCGACCGGCAGCAGGACGTGTGCATCATCCCGCCGAACAGCTTCGTGCTGGGCCACACGGTCGAGTATTTCCGCGTGCCGCGCGACGTGCTGGTGATCTGCCTCGGCAAGTCGACCTATGCGCGCTGCGGCATCATCGTCAACGTCACGCCGCTCGAGCCCGAGTGGGAAGGCCACGTGACGCTGGAGTTCTCGAACACCACGCCGCTGCCGGCGAAGATCTACGCCAACGAGGGCGCCTGCCAGTTCCTGTTCCTGAAGGGCGACAGCGCCTGCGAGACCAGCTACCGCGACCGCGGCGGCAAGTACATGGGCCAGCGCGGCGTGACGCTGCCGAAGCTCTGACGGACGAGCGTTTTCTTATCCGTCATGGCCGGGCTTGACCCGGCCATCCACGCCGGACCGCAATCGCCACGCCAGGAAAAGCGTGGATGCCCGGATCAAGTCCGGGCATGACGACTAAGACAGAAGGAATCGTGTGAATGGACAAGCTCCGGATCGTCGGCGGCAAGCGGCTTTCGGGCGAGATTCCGATTGGCGGGGCGAAGAACGCCGCGCTGCCCCTGATGGCCGCGAGCCTGCTCACCGACCAGGAGCTGACGCTGCGCCACGTGCCGCGGCTGGCGGACATCGACACGATGACGAACCTCTTGGTGCAGCACGGCGTCACCGTCACGCTGGTCGGCGCCAACGGCAAGAATGGCAACGGCAACGGCCACAAGCGCAGCCACGGCGGCGGCATGACGATGCGGCTCAAGGCCGACGATGTCGGCAGTACCGTCGCGCCCTACGACCTGGTGCGCAAGATGCGCGCCTCGGTGCTGGTGCTGGGCCCGCTGGTGGCGCGCCACGGCGAGGCCAAGGTGTCGCTGCCCGGCGGCTGCGCCATCGGCACGCGGCCGATCGACCTGCACCTGAAAGGCCTGCAGGAGCTCGGCGCCGAGGTGGTGCTGGAGAGCGGCTACGTCACCGCCCGCGCGCCCAAGGGGCTGACCGGCGCGCGCGTCGTCTTCCCGCAGGTCTCGGTCGGCGCGACCGAGAACCTGCTGATGGCCGCGTCGCTGGCGCGCGGCGAGACCGTGCTGGTCAACGCGGCGCGCGAGCCCGAGGTGGCCGACCTCGCGCGTTGCCTGGTCGCCATGGGGGCTCAGATCGAGGGCATCGGCACCGACCAGATCACCGTGCGCGGCGTCGAGCGCCTGCACGCGGCCGAGCACGCAATCGTGCCCGACCGGATCGAGGCCGGCACCTATGCCATCGCCGCGGCGATCACCGGCGGCGACATCGAGCTCCTGGGCTTGGACCTCGACCTCATGGAAGCACCGGCCAAGACGCTGAGCGACGCCGGCGTCGCCGTGTCGTCAACCGATCGCGGCGTGCGCGTCACGTCAGGCAACCGCCGCGCCACCGGCGTCGACGTGATGACCGAGCCCTTCCCCGGCTTCCCGACCGACCTGCAGGCGCAGATGATGGCGCTGATGTGCGTCGCCGACGGCGCGGCGATGATCACCGAGACGATCTTCGAGAACCGCTTCATGCACGTGCCCGAGCTGTGCCGCATGGGGGCCAATATCAACGTCCACGGCTCCTCGGCCATGGTGCGCGGCGTCGGCTCGCTGACCGGCGCGCCGGTCATGGCGACCGACCTGCGCGCCTCGGTGTCGCTGGTCCTCGCCGGGCTGGCCGCCCAGGGCGAGACCACGGTCAACCGCATCTACCACCTCGACCGCGGCTACGAGCGCGTCGAGGAGAAGCTCGCGGCCTGCGGCGCGGACATCGAGCGCGTCCGGGGGTAGGCGCACCTAGCCCAGCGCGTTCTCCAGGTTCGCGATCGGGTCGTCGGCGCTCACGTTGCCGAGGGAGGTGCGGATCGGCGGGGTTGGAGCCCGATGTCGCGCGAACGTGACCGCTGGCCATCGGTTTCGCGCCATAGATTGTTGGTCGAATTCGCCAGGGTGCGGTCGCGCCTCAGCCTTTCGTCCCGCGTCGCCCCCGGTGCGCCAGAAGCCGCGAAGGGGGAACGCATGGCCAAACTGAACGTGAACGGCAAGCCGCTCGACGTGAAGGTCGACGACGACACGCCGCTGCTCTGGGTGCTGCGCGAGCAGCTCGGCATGACCGGCACGAAGTACGGCTGCGGCGTCGCGCAGTGCGGCGCCTGCTCGGTGCACTTGAACGGGGAGGTGCAGCGTTCCTGCGCCATTCCCGTCGGCTCGCTGCAGGCGACGAACAAGATCGTGACCATCGAGGGCCTTTCGCGCGACGGCAGCCATCCGGTGCAGAAGGCCTGGGCCACGGTCGACGTGCCGCAATGCGGCTACTGCCAGTCGGGCCAGATCATGGCCGCTGCCGCGCTCTTGAAGAAGACGCCGAAGCCGACCGACACGGACATCGACGCGGCGATGACCAATATCTGCCGCTGCGGCACCTACCAGCGCATCCGCGCCGCGGTCCATCTGGCGGCCAAGGGTGGCGGCAAGTCCGGCGCCAGCACCGCGCAGAAGAAAGCGTGAGGGAGGGACGGACCATGACCAGCCAATCCACCACGCTCCGCACGCCAAAGGTCTCGCGCCGCAAGGTACTCGCCGGCGGCGCCGCCCTCGGCACCGGCCTGGCGCTGGGCTTCCATGTTCCCGCCCTGGCCAAGGCGCCGGAGGGATTCCGGCCGATGGCCAAGGCCGCCGGCACCGAGGTCAATGCCTGGGTCGTCGTCGGCACGGACGAGACGGTCACGATCCGCATCGCCCGCACCGAGATGGGGCAGGGCACGCTGACCGGCCTCGCCCAGCTCGTGGCCGAGGAGTTGAACTGCGACTGGAAGAAGGTCCGCACCGAATACCCGACGCCGGGCCAGAACCTGGCGCGCAAGCGGGTGTGGCACGACTTTTCCACCGGCGGCAGCCGCGGCATCCGCGGCTCGCAGGACTATGTCCGCAAGGGCGGCGCCATGGCGCGCGAAATGCTGATCCAGGCCGCCGCGACGCAGTGGAAGGTTCCGGTCGCCGAGTGCAAGGCTGTCGGCGGCGCGGTCGTGCACGAGGCGTCCAAGCGCAAGCTCACCTACGGCAAGCTCGCCGTCGCGGCGTCGAAGCTGGAGCCGCCGAAGGACGTGAAGCTGAAGGACCCGAAGGACTGGACGATCGCCGGAAAGCCGCTGAAGCGGCTGGACACGACCGACAAGCTGACCGGCAAGCAGCTCTATGGCGTCGACATCAAGCTGCCGGGCATGCTGAACGCGGCGATCAAGGACGCGCCGGTCATCGGCACGCCGGTCAAGAGCTACGACGAGTCGAAAGTGCTCTCGATGCCCGGCGTGAAGAAGGTGGTGAAGGTCAACGCCACCACGGTCGCGGTCGTCGCCGAAACCTGGTGGCAGGCGAAGAAGGCGCTCGACGCCCTGCCGGTCGTCTACGAGGACACGCCGAACGCCAAGGTCACGAGCGCCGATATAGCCGCGCGCCTGCGCGAGGGCCTGGACGCCAAGGAGGCCTTCGTCGGCAACAAGAACGGCGACGCGCTGGCGGCGATCGCCGGCGCGGCGAAGAAGGTCGAGGCCATCTACGCGACGCCCTTCCTGCACCATGCCTGCATGGAGCCGATGAACGCGACCGCGCTGGTCACCGCGAACAAGTGCGAGGTGTGGTCGCCGACGCAGAACGGCGAGGGCTCGCTGGCGGCGGCGTCCGAGGCCTCGGGCCTGCCGCTCGACAAGTGCGAGGTCTACAAGATGCCGCCGGGCGGCGGCTTCGGCCGGCGCGGGCGCCAGGACTACGTCACCCAGGCCGTGACCATCGCCAAGCAGATGCCGGGCACGCCGATCAAGCTGATCTGGTCGCGCGAAGAAGACATGATGCACGGCTACAACCGGCCGATCACGCAGTGCAAGCTCACGGCGGGGCTCGACGCCCAGGGCAACCTGGTCGGATTCCACGCCCGCATATCGGGCCCGTCGATCGTCGCCTACCAGAACCCGAGCGTGCTGCAGGGCGGCGGCGACATCCGCATGTTCCAGGGCTTCTGGGCCGATCCGGGCGAGGCGCAGATCGGCTACACGATCCCGAACCTGCTGGTCGAGCATGCGCAGCGCGCCACGCATGTCCCAGTCGGGCCGTGGCGCGGCGTCAACACCAACCAGAACGCCGTCTACTTGGAATGCTTCATGGACGAGGTGGCCAAGGCGGCCGGCAAGGATCCGCTCGCCTTCCGCCGCGCGCTGATGGGCAACCACCCGAAGCATCTGGGCGTGCTGAACGCCGTCGCCGAGAAGGCGGGCTGGGGCAAGCCCTTGCCCGCCGGCGTCCATCGCGGCATTGCCCAGCACATGGGCTATGGCAGCTACAGCGCCGCCGTGGCCGAAGTCTCGGTCGACAATCGCGGCCGGGTGAAGGTGCATCGCATGGTGCTGGGCGTGGATTGCGGCGTCGCCGTCAATCCCGACCAGATCGCGGCACAGGTCGAAGGATCGGTGGCCCTTGGCCTGGGCGCGGCGATGTACCAGGAGCTGACGGTCAAGGACGGCAAGGTGGTCGAGACCAACTTCGACACCTACGAGATCATGCGCCTTGCCGCTTTTCCCAGGGTCGAGACGGTGGTGGTACAGTCCGGCGGGTTCTGGGGCGGGGTCGGCGAGCCGACGATCTGCGTCGCCGCGCCCTCGGTGCTGAACGCGATCCACGCGGCGATCGGGCGGCCGGTGCGCAGCCTGCCGCTGAAGAACGTCGACCTGCGGAGCGCCTGAGCCTAGCTGTCGCGGCCGGTGAGAAGCTGGGGCCACTGCTCCCAGTCCTCGCCGCTCGCGATCAGGCAGGACCGTCCGCCGGGCAGGCTCAGCATCAAGGTCCAGGTGCCGCGCTGGGAGGTCGTCAGCTCGACGACGGCGCCGTCCCCCGTGGTGCCAAGCGCGGTCGGCTTCTCGTCAAAGGCGCCCTTGAGCTGCGCCATGATCTCGGTCCGGGCGCCGCACATCGGCCTGCTCTGCGCCGCGGCGTCCGGGGCGGCGGCGTGCGCCGCGACGGTCAAACCCAGGGCAAACCACAGAATCCTCATGGCGCGCTCCTTTGCGGGCTGGCGGGAGGCGATGGCGGTGACCGCTTCCGGCAGACGCAACGGCCCGCCCACGGCAAAGGTTCCGGGGTTGACGGGAGGGGAATGGCGCGGCTTATAGGGCCCGCATGGCGAATTCCCTGCCCCCGAAAGGCCTTACCGGCCGGTTGCGCGTGCGCGCCGAGGACGACGACGACCTCGCGGTCCTGTCCGCCTGCCTGCAGGATGGGCTGGTCGCGGTCCGCGACATTGCCTACCTGCCCGCCGAGCGGCGCCTGGTGCTGATCGTCAACCGTTACCGCTGGGAAGCGGCGGAGGCGGGGCAGCTCGCCGACGGCACCGGGGATGCCAGGGGCGAGCGGGTGATCTGCGCCCTGGCCATGGACGGGGTGCAGCGGGTGCGCCAGCAGGGCATCGACCGGGGCAAGCCCGGCCAGTTCCTGTCGATCCTGCAGCTTCGGCGGGTTGTCGGCGCCGGCGCGCCGGGGCCGGCCGATCCGCCGGCGGTCGAGATCGTGTTCGCCGGCCAGGCCGCGATCCGCGTCACACTCGACCGGTTCCAGGTCCGCGCCGAGGACGTGGAAGAGCCCTATCCGACCGCCTGGCGGCCCAAGCACAAGCTGGACGACCCCGCACCCGGGACTTCATGATCGGCCGCCATGCCCACCCCAGAACCCCTCGTCCTCGCCCTGCCCAAAGGCCGGGTCCTCGATGCCGTTACGCCGCTCCTGCGGCGCGTGGGGATCGTGCCCGAGCCGGCCTTCGCCGACCCGGACGACCGTAAGCTCCGCTTCGCCACCAACCACCCGCACCTGTCGATCGTGCGCGTGCGCAGCTTCGACGTGGCGACCTTCGTCGCCTTCGGCGGCGCGCAGCTCGGCGTCGCCGGCAACGACGTGCTGATGGAATTCGACTATCCCGAGATCTACGCGCCGGTCGACCTGAAGGTCGGGCACTGCCGCCTGGTCGTTGCCGAGCCGGCCGAGATGGTGCATGCGGACGACCCGTCGCGCTGGAGCCATGTGCGCGTCGCGACCAAGTATCCGTCGCTGACCCAGCGCCACTTCGCAGCGCGCGGCGTGCAGGCGGAATGCATCCGCCTGTCGGGCGCGATCGAGCTGGCGCCGTCGCTGGGCCTGTCGCAGCGCATCGTCGACCTGGTGCAGACCGGCAGCACGCTGAAGGCGAACGGCCTGGTCGAGGTCGAGCGCATCGCCGAGGTGACGTCGCGTCTCGCGGTCAACCGCGCGGCCTTGAAGACCCGGCCCGAGGAGCTGATGGGCTGGGTCGAACGCTTCCGGGAGGCCGCCGATGCCGCTTAAGCTGATCGCGCGCGACCCGGATTTCCGCGCGCAGTTCGACCAGTTCGTCAATGCGCGGCGCGAGCCGCCCTCCGACGTGGCCGGCGTCGTTGCCGGCGTGCTGGCCGATATCCGCGCCCGGGGCGACCGGGCGGTGCTCGAGTTGACCGGCCGCTTCGACCGGCTGCATGCCGCGAGCGTCGCTGCGCTGGGCGTCGGTGCGGCCGAGATCGATGCGGCCGTCGCCGAGGTGCCACAGGCGACGCGGGACGCGCTGGACCTCGCCGCGACGCGGATCGAGGCCTTTCACCGCCGCCAGCTGCCGCAGGACCAGCGCTGGCGCGACGATGCCGGGGTTTCGCTCGGCTGGCGCTGGACGGCGCTCGCGGCCGTCGGCCTCTACGTGCCGGGCGGCACGGCGGCCTATCCGAGTTCGGTGCTGATGAACGCAATCCCGGCCAAGGTGGCCGGCGTAGACCGCATCGCCATGGTCGTGCCGGCGCCGGACGGCAAGCTGAACCCGCTGGTGCTGGCCGCGGCGCGCCGCGCTGGGATCACCGAGATCTGGCGCGTCGGTGGCGCCCAGGCGGTCGGCGCGCTGGCCTTCGGCACCGAGACGATCCGGCCGGTCGACAAGATCGTGGGCCCCGGCAACGCCTATGTCGCCGAGGCCAAGCGCCAGGTGTTCGGCACGGTCGGCATCGACTCGATCGCCGGCCCATCGGAGATCCTGGTCGTGGCCGACCGCGCCAACAACCCGGCCTGGATCGCGGCCGACCTGCTGTCGCAGGCCGAGCATGACCCCCTGTCGCAATCCGTGCTGATCACCGACGACGCGGCGTTCGCCGACAGCGTGGTGCAGGTCGTGGACGCGCTGCTGCAGCGCCTGCCGCGCGGAGAGACTGCGGGCCAGAGCTGGCGCGACCATGGCGCGGTGATCCTGGTCGACGACCTGATGCGCGACACGCCGGTCCTGGTCGACGCGATCGCACCCGAGCATGTCGAGCTTGCGATCGCTGATCCGGAGGCGATGCTCGGGCGAATCCGCAATGCCGGCGCAATCTTCCTGGGCAGCCACACGCCCGAGGCAATCGGTGACTACGTGGCGGGCTCCAACCACGTGCTGCCGACGTCGCGCGCGGCGCGCTACGCCTCGGGCCTAGGCGTGCTGGACTTCCTGAAGCGAAGCTCGATCGTGGGCTGCGACGCCGGCGCGACGACGGCGATCGGCCCCGCCGCCGTGACGCTGGCGGTCAGCGAGGGGCTCGACGCCCATGCGATCTCGGTCGCGCTTCGCCTCGACGCGGCGGGCCGCAAGCCGTGAGCGCGGAGGGCGATGACGCGGCGGCCGATGGAACGCAGCGCATCGCCGCGATCACGCTCGACGAGAAGACCGTGGTGCGCCGCGCGCCCGAGATCGAGCACGAGCGCGCCGTCGCCATCTTCGACCTGATCGAGGCCAATCGCTTCGCGCCGGTCGGCGAATTTACCGGGCCCTATGCGCTGCACCTCTCGGTATCGGACAACCGCCTGGTGATGGATATCGCGGCCGAGGGCGGCGATCCGCTGACCCGCATCGTGCTGCCGCTGAGCCCGTTCCGCGGCATCATCAAGGACTATTTCCAGATCTGCGAGAGCTACTTCCAGGCCATCCGCAGCGCGCCCGCCTCGCGCATCGAGGCGATCGACATGGGCCGCCGCGGTCTGCACAACGAGGGCTCGGACCTGCTGCGCCAGCGCCTGAAGGACAAGGTGGACGTCGACTCCAACACCGCCCGCCGGCTGTTCACGCTGGTCTGCGTTCTGCACATCAGGGGGTAGCGGCGCCGTGGCCGACCTGCCCTCGAGCGTGCTCTTCGCCTGCACGATGAACTCGATCCGCTCGCCGATGGCCGAGGCGATCTTGAAGCACCTGCATGGCCGCAAGGTCTACGTTGACTCGGTCGGCGTGCGCGCCGGCGAGATCGACCCGATGGCGGTGGAAGTGCTGGACGAGATCGGCATTGATGCGGCGCGCCACAAGTCGAAGAAATTCGACCAGCTCGAGGATGGCTACTTCGACCTGATCATCACGCTCTCGCCCGAGGCTCAGCACCGCGCGGTCGAGATGACCCGCACCATGGCGTGCGACGTCGAGTTCTGGAACACATTCGATCCCCAGATCGTCGAAGGCACCCGCGACCAGCGCCTGGACGCCTACCGCATGGTCCGCGACCAGCTCCTGCGCCGGATCAAGGAACGCTTCCCGCTGGAGGGGGCGCCCAGGGTATAGAGGTCAGTCAGGCTCTCCCTCCTCCTCGTCGCCCTTCCAGTCCACCACCTTGCGCGCCGTGCCGTAGCCGAATCCGGCGCGGCCGAGCGCGGCCATGTCGCGCTGGCGACGGTCCTGGCGCTGCGCGGCGGGGCCGAACGGCCCCAGGCGCCGGCGCCTGGCATAGGCGAAGGCGGCCTTCAGGTCGCTGGCTTCGTCGGCGCCGCCGGTCGCGTCCAGCGCGCCATCGACCGTATCGGCATCCACGCCCTTCATCGCCAGCTTCTGCTTCACCATGCGGGTCGACGCGCCGCGGCGGCGCAGCGAACTCGTGACCGCCTCGGCATAGACCTTGTCGTTGACCAGGCCCGAGCGGATATAGCGCTGGACCAGTTCGTCGACCCACAGGGCGCCTTCCGCCGCGTCGGTGCCGTGCAGCCGCGCCGAGCGGTCGACCCGGCGCAGCAGCACGCGGCGCAGATTGGCGGCCGAGCTTGCATAGCGCTCGAGGTAGAACAGGGCGATGTTCCCGAGTCGGTCCTTGGTCACCGGCTTCGGGCCAACGCGTTTTCTGGGCTCGATGCGCTTTTTGGCACTGTGCGCTTTGTCGGGGCGGTCCATGCGCCGGCAGGATGCCACATCGACTTGCCCCGTGTCCTTTCCGGGCGTACACACCCCTCCCGTTCTCTTTGTCCCCCGGAGAGACGCCATGTCCCCTGTTCTCGCTCCGCGCCGCTACGGCGCCGTCAACTGGCTTGGCCTGTGGACGCTCTACCAGAAGGAAGTCCGCCGCTTCTGGAACGTCGCGACCCAGACCGTCGCCGCGCCGATCGTGACCACGCTGCTGTTCCTGGCGGTGTTCGCGCTGGCGCTGGGCGGCAACAATGCGCAAGCCGTGGATGGCGTGCCTTATATCCAGTTCCTGGCGCCGGGCCTGATCGTCATGGCGATGACGCAGAACGCGTTTGCGAACACCTCGTCGTCGCTGGTGATCGGCAAGGTGCAGGGCAACATCGTCGACCTGATGATGCCGCCGCTCAGCCCGCTCGAGCAGACGGCGGGCCTGGCGCTGGGCGGGCTGACGCGCGGCCTGGTGGTCGGCACGGCGGTCGCGCTCGGCATGCTGCCCTTCGTCCCGATCGCGGTGCATAGCTGGGGCTTCGTCTTGTTCCACGCCGTCGCGGCGTCGCTGCTCCTGGCGCTGCTGGGCGTGCTCGGTGGATTGTGGTCGGAGAAGTTCGACCACCTGGCCGCGGTCACCAATTTCGTCATCACGCCGCTCGCCTTCCTCAGCGGGACGTTCTATTCGACCCAGCGCCTGCCCGAGCCCTGGCTGACCGTGGCGCACCTGAATCCGTTCTTCTACATGATCGACGGCTTCCGCTACGGCTTCACCGGCCATGCCGACGGGTCGCTCGCCGTGGGGGTAGGCATGATGCTGCTCGCCAACCTGGCCCTGGCGCTGCTGGCGCACCGGCTGTTCAGCACGGGCTACAGGCTGAAGCCGTGAGCCCTGTCCTGCGCATCGGCTGCGGCGCCGGGTTCGCCAACGACCGGATCGACGCGGCGGTCGCGCTCGCCGAGCGCGTCGACCTCGATTATCT
The DNA here is from genome assembly GCA_016792605.1 of Rhodospirillales bacterium. Taxonomy (GTDB): domain Bacteria; phylum Pseudomonadota; class Alphaproteobacteria; order JAEULC01; family JAEULC01; genus JAEULC01. The sequence continues at coordinate 6,564 of JAEULC010000011.1, read as the reverse complement.
GGCGCTCGAATGCCTGGGCGAGCGCACGGTCGCCTTCGCCCAGCTTCGCAAGCTGGGCAACCCGAAGCATGGCTATGACGCGCTCCTGGAGCGGCGCATGGAGGCGCTGCTGCCGATCCTGGCGCGCAAGGGCACGCGGCTGGTCTCCAACATGGGTGGTGCCAACCCGCTGGGCGCAGCCGAAGCGACGGTCGCCGTCGCGCGCAGGCTCGGCCTCAAGCTCAAGGTCGCGGCGGTCACCGGCGACGACGTGCTCGACCGGCTCGACCGGTCGGCGCCGACGATGGAGACCGAGGCGCGGCTCTCGGACATTCCGGAGATCGTCTCAGCCAACGCCTATGTCGGCGTCGAGGCGCTGCTGCCGGCGCTCCGGTCGGACGCGCAGGTCATTCTCGCGGGTCGCGTCGCCGATCCGTCGCTGTTCCTGGCGCCGATGGTCCATCGCTTCGGCTGGCAGCTCGACGACTGGCCACGCCTGGCGCGCGGCACGGCGGTCGGGCACCTGCTGGAATGCGCCGGCCAGCTCACCGGCGGCTACTTCGCCGAGCCGGGGCGCAAGGACGTGCCCGACATGGCGCATCTGGGCTTCCCCTATGCCGAGGTCGACGCCGAGGGGAACGCCGTGCTGGCGAAGGCGCCCGGAACGGGCGGGCGACTAAGCCTGCAGACCTGCAAGGAGCAGCTTTTCTACGAGGTCACCGACCCGCACGCCTACCTGACGCCGGATGTCGCGGTCGACTTCACCGGCATCGCCCTGCGCGAGGCCGGCGCCGATCGCGTCGCCGTTTCCGGCGCCGCTGCCCGGGGGCGGCCGGCGAGCCTGAAGGTCAGCGTCGGCTATCGCGGCGGCTTCATCGGCGAGGGCGAGATCTCCTATGCCGGGCCGGGTGCCACGGCGCGCGGGCGTCTGGCTGGCGAGATCATGCGCGAACGCCTGGGCGGCGAGGTCGACGCGCTGCAGATCGACCTGATCGGCATCGACAGCGGCCATCGCCGCGTCTACGGCAACCAGCCCGAGCCCTACGAGGTGCGGCTGCGCGTGGCCGGCAGGGCCAGGACGCGCGACGGCGCCGAGCGCGTGGGCGAGGAGGTCGAGGCGCTATTCACCAACGGCCCGGCCGCGGGCGGCGGTGTCAGGCGATCGACGCGCGAGGTGATCGGCGTTGTCTCCACGCTCATTCCACGCGACCAGGTCGCGTGCCGGACCGCCTATTTCGAGAGCTGACCATGCCCAAGCTGCACGACCTCGCGCATTGCCGGACCGGCGACAAGGGCGACACGCTGATCGTCTCGCTGTTCGCCTACAAGGACGCGGACTACCCGCTGCTGCGCGACCGGGTGACGGCGGAACGCCTGCGAGAGCATCTCCAGGGGATCGTCGAGGGACCGGTCAAGCGCTTCGAGCTGCCGAACGTGTCCGGGCTGCAATTCGTCTGCGAGCGGGCGCTTGCCGGTGGCGTCACCACGGCGCTGACGCTGGATTCGCACGGCAAGGCGCTCAGCTACGCCGTGCTGGAGATGGCGATCTAGGCCCCTGGGCTAGGTCTTCAGGCTCTCGCCTAGCAACTTTTCCAGCTTCTTTCGGATGGTCGGATCCAGCGCCGGCGGGCGCAGTTCCACGCCGCGGGCGAGCACCTGCGTGACCGTGCGGATCGCCTGCAGCCGGCCCTTGTCCTTGTCGTTCATGTCGATCCGGTGCCAGGGCGCGCTTCGGGTCGAGCATCGCGCGACCATGTCCTTGTAGGCGCGCTGGTAGGCGCTCCACTGCTCGTGAACCCGCAGGTCGGACTCGCCCAGCTTCCAGCGCTTGTAGGGCACGATGGCGCGTTCGCGGAACCGGCGGAGCTGCTCCTTCTTGTCGATATCCAGGAAGAGCTTGACCATGCGCACGCCGTCCGCGGTCAGCATGCGCTCGAACTCGTTGATCTCGCCATAGGCGCGCTGCCAGTCCGCTTTCGATGCCAGCCCGTCGATCCGCTCCACCAGCACGCGCCCGTACCAGGACCGGTCGAAGATCGCGATCGTGCCGGGCTCGGGCAGGCGCGTCCAGAAGCGGTAGAGATAGTGCCGGCCCTGCTCGTGGCCGCCGGGCGGGCCGATCGGCCACACCTTGATCCCGCGCGGGTCGAGCTTCTCGACCAGGCGCTTGATGGTGCCGCCCTTGCCCGCGGCGTCGGTGCCTTCGAAGGCCACGATCGCGCGCAGGCCCAGCCGGTGATAGGCCTGCTGGATCTCCAGCATGCGGATCTCCAGCGCCTCGAACGCGGCATCGGTCTTGTCGTCGTCTGCCATGCGCAAGTTGTAGCGCAACGGGCTTGCGATGCCCACTCCGGCCGGGCGATAACCGCTTGACCGACTGGAGGATCCGATGACCGACAAGACCGGAAGCCCGCCGCTCAGCGGAATCCGCGTTCTCGACCTGTCGCGCGTGCTGGCAGGGCCGTGGTGCACCATGACGCTCGCCGACCTGGGCGCGGACGTGATCAAGCTGGAGCCGCCGGGCGCCGGCGACGACACGCGGAGCTGGGGCAAGCGCATCGCCGGGAAGGAGAGCACGTATTTCCTGTCGGCCAACCGCAACAAGCGCGGCATCGCGGTCGACCTGGGCAAGCCCGAGGGGGCGGCATTGGCGCGCGGGCTCGCCGAAAAGGCCGACGTGCTGGTGGAGAACTTCAAGCTCGACGGGCTCAAGAAGTTCGGCCTGGACTACGAAGCGGTGAAGGCGATCAACCCGAGGCTCGTCTACTGCTCGATCTCGGGCTATGGCCGCACCGGCCCGGCGGCGGCGCGCGCCGGCTACGACGCGGTGATTCAGGGCGAATCCGGGCTGATGTCGATCACCGGCCAGCCGGAAGGGCCGGCGCTGAAGGTCGGCGTCGCGCTGTCGGACGTGATGACCGGCATGTACGCGGTGCAGGCGATCCTGGCGGCGCTGTTCGCGCGCCAGACGACGGGCGCAGGCCAGCATATCGACCTGGCGCTGCTCGACTGCACCATGGCGAACCTCGCCAACGTCGCGTCGTCCGCCCTGCTGCTGGGCACAGTGCCGAAGCGCTACGGCAACGCCCACGCCGACATCGCGCCCTACCAGACCTTCGCCTGCGAGGATGGCGACGTGGTTGTGGCCGTTGGCAATGACGGGCAGTTCCGCAAGTTCTGCACCGAGGTGCTGGACCTGCCGGACTTGGCGACCGATCCGCGCTTTCTCACCAACCCGCTGCGCAGCCAGAATCGCGCCGCGCTTCTGCCACCGATCGAGGCGGCGATGAAGGCGAAGCCGCGCGCCTGGTGGATCGAGCGCCTGTTGAAGGCGGGCGTGCCCGGCGGCGCGGTGCGCGACGTGCAGGAGGCGCTCCATTCGCCCGAAGCCCAGGGCCGCCGCATGGTGCGCGACGTTCCGCATCCCCTGGCCGGCTCGATCAAGCTCGTGGCCTCGCCGATCAACATGTCCGCCACGCCCGTGCGCGATCCCGTGGCCCCGCCGACGATCGGCCAGCACACGGACGACGTGCTGCGCGACGTGCTGGGCATGGACGTGGCGGCGATCGGCGCCCTGCGCCAGGCCGGCGCGATCGCCTAGAAGCCCAGCCGCTAGAAACCGAGCCGCCGCCGCGCCTCGGCCGCGGCGCGCTGCGTGTCGTCGAGCGGCCTGTAGACCCAGGTTTCCAGCACGCCCTTGAACGGCCGCGTCAGGCCTTCGCGCTCCAGGTCGTCGTGGAAGCGGCGGAACTTAGCCGTGCCGCCCTCGAGATGGGCCACATGCACCGGCTTGCCGCTGACCAGCGCCTCGCTGACCATGTTGACCGAGTCGCCGGTCGTAACGATGAAGTCGGCCAGGCCGAGGAAGGCGTAGTAGGGGTTGTCGCCGGTCCCGTCCCAGAAATAGGCCGGCAGGCCGGCGAGTTTCGCGCGCAGCTTGGCCTCGTTCGCCGCCCCCGTGCGGCGCGAGGTGGTGATCATCAGCCCGGCGCCGTCGCGCCGGCACAGGGTCGCCAGGTCCTCGCACAGCTTGTCGATCACCGCCTCGGTCAGGCGGTAGGCGCCGCTGTCGCCGCCGATCGTCACCGTCACGCGCGGGCGCGGCAGATGGTCGAAGCGCGCGGCGAACTTCGCCGCGTCGGCGGCCAGGCGCTGCGGCGTCACGCGATTGACCGCGCCGCGGACCACCAGCACGTTGGGTCCGCTGAGGCGGTCGTGCATCGGTGCCACGACCAGGTCGAACCGCGCGGGATCGATGGTCGGGTCCTGCACGTAGATCACGCGCGTCCTGCCCGCCGACTTGCGGCGGATGCGCAGGACGGGCGCGATCGACTTCGACCCGCAGGCGACGATGATGTCGGGCCAGGGCGGCCCGATATCGCCGCTGCCCGGCCCGGCGGCCCAGTGCGGCATCAGCCAGAACTGCGGCGCCAGGTAGCGCCACGGCGCCCGGGCGCGGAAGGTGCGCAGCTCCGGCTTCAGCCCCATCGCCTCGGCGAATCCCTGCGCCTGGTTCACCATCCCCACCGTGCCGTCGGTGAGCACCCAGGAGGTGGGGAGGCTCACTAGGCCGCCGCCTTCTTCACCGCGCGCAGATTCTCGATCGTGCGGGCGCAGGCGCGGGCGGCCTCTTGCCCCTTCACGACGAAATGCGCGTGGAAGAAGTCGCGATGCTCGGCATGCTCGTGGAAATGCTGCGGCGTCAGCACGGCCGACAGAACCGGCACCTCGGTCTCGAGCTGCACCTGCATCAGCCCGCTGATGACGGCCTGGGCCACGAACTCGTGTCGATAGATCCCGCCGTCGACGACCAAGCCCGAGCCGACGATCGCGGCATAGCGGCCGCTCTTCGCCAGCAGCTTGGCCTGCAGCGGAATCTCGAAGCTGCCCGGCACCTCATAGGTGTCGATCGCGCTGGCGGGATAGCCGTGCTTCGCCATCTCGGCAACGAAGGCGGTGCGGCACTGGTCGACGATCTCCTTGTGCCAGCAGGCCTGGACGAAGGCGATACGAAGGCTGTTGTCGGAAGGGCGCTGAACCATGGTCTGCTCCATCGTACGAGTACCAGATCCAGGGCGCGCACGGGCAAGCGCCCAGAGCGCGCGGACGCGTCCAGGCAAGCCATCCCGTCCTCTTTCATCCGGACTGTAACCGTCGGCGTCGGACTTGGACCGACTCTGCTGACCCCGTTTCGCGTATCGCGGAGCGGGCGCTCGCGGGCTCGCCCGGACCGAAGCCCGGACCTACCGCCGGTGGGGATTTCCGCCCCGCCCTGAGAACGTGACCCAACCTCTAGCGTGACTTTCGCGAGGTCGCAACCCGGCTCTGAGCGGGGGCGGGTTGCATTTCCGGCCCTCCCGTGGCACATCGCCGCCGGCCGCCAGGAGGAATTCATGCCCAGCTTCAAGACGATCGACGACGTTACGGTCCAGGGAAAACGCGTTGTTCTGCGCGCCGACCTCAACGTGCCGATGCGCGACGGCAAGGTCAGCGATCTTACCCGCATCGAGCGCCTGGCGCCGACGATCCGCGAGCTCGCCGACAAAGGCGCCAAGGTCGTGGTGATTTCGCATTTCGACCGGCCGAAAGGCAAGGTCGTGCCGTCGATGTCGCTGGCGCCGCTGGCGACCGCGCTGGGCCAGGTGCTGGCCGGCAAGAAGGTCGCCTTCGCCGAGGATTGCGTCGGCGCCAAGGCCGACGTGACGGTCGCGGGCCTGAAGAACGGCGAGGTCGCGCTGCTGGAGAATCTGCGCTTCCACGCGCAGGAGGAGGAGAACGAGCCGGGCTTCGCCAGGCAGCTCGCAGCACTCGGCGACCTCTACGTCAACGACGCCTTCTCCTGCGCCCATCGCGCCCATGCCTCGACCGAGGCGATCGCCAGGCTGCTGCCCTCGGCGGCCGGCCGCTTGATGCAGGAAGAGCTGGAGGCGCTGGGCAAGGCGCTCGAAAAGCCGGCGCGTCCCGTGATGGCCGTGGTCGGCGGCGCCAAGATCTCCACCAAGCTCGACCTGCTGGGCAACCTCGTCGCCAAGGTCGACAAGCTGGTGATCGGCGGCGGCATGGCCAACACGTTCCTGAACGCGCAGGGCATCGCCGTGGGCAAGAGCCTCTGCGAGAAGGACCTGGCCGACACGGCGCGCAAGATCCTGGACACGGCGAAGGCGAAGGGCTGCGCCGTGATCCTGCCGGTCGACGCCGTCGTCGCCGCCGAGTTCAAGGAAGGCAGCCCCAGCGCGGTCGTCGACATCAAGTCGGTGCCGGCCGACCGCATGATCCTGGACGTTGGGCCGAAGTCGATCGCGGCGCTGAAGGCCGAGATCGACGGCTGCAAGACGCTAGTGTGGAACGGCCCCTTAGGCGCGTTCGAGGTGAAGCCCTTCGACACGGGCACCACGGCGGTCGCGCAATACGTGGCGCAACGCTCGCAGGCGAAGCAGCTCCTGAGCGTCGCCGGTGGCGGCGACACGGTGGCGGCGCTACGTCATGCCGGCGCGGCGGAGAAGTTCAGCTACGTCTCGACCGCGGGCGGCGCGTTCCTGGAGTGGCTCGAGGGCAAGGAGCTGCCGGGTGTGAAGGCGCTGGCGG
>JAEULC010000479.1 GCA_016792605.1 Rhodospirillales bacterium | reverse complement strand
CACGACAAGGTCGCCGTCGATGCCGAGCTCGCCGAACTCGTTGACGATCACGGCGTATTTCTTGCCGTGCGGCTCGGTCAGGATGCGGTTCAGAAGCGTGGTCTTGCCGGCGCCGAGGAAGCCGGTCAGCACGGTCACGGGAATCTGCTGCTGCATGACGAAAAATCTCCAGCCTGGCCGGGAAACCCGCCCTCTAGATGGGGCGCGACGCAGGAATGGCCAAGGGCCCTTCCCGGCGGGGGCGGACCCTAACAAAGCGGGCTGGGATTGGCTAGGAGAAGGGGCGGCGCGTGGGAATACCCCTTAGAACTTCAGGTCATACCGCATCCGCACGCCGACATCGTCCTGGCGCGTCGTGTCCACGCCCTGGTCGGCTTCGGTCTTGCGCTGCCAGGACATGTCCAGGCTCGGGCCCTGGTTGAACTTGTAGCCGACCCCGGCGCCGAGCCGGCGCTCGCCGCTCTCGGTCAGGGCCTGTTCGGGCGTGTAGGCGCGCTGGTAGTTGGCGAAGGCGCGCCAGGTGTCGTTGAGCGCGCCCTGCACCGCGAAGCCGGGTCGCATCGTCTCGCTGCCCGCGTCCGTCGCGTCGCGCATGTAGCCGAGCTCGGCCGAGGTGCGAAGGTTGTTGCCCAACACCGCCGTGCCGTAGCTGACGCCGCCCGCGGCGCCGCGCCGGTCGACATTGTCGCCGGCCGGGTCGGGTGCTGCGTGCTGCAGGCCCAGGTGGTAGCCGAGGCCGTTGACGCCCAGCGCGTTGCTGGAGTTCAGCGACGCGGCGCTCGACAAGGGCGGCGCCGCGCGTGGCTCGACCGGCGCGCCGAAGGCCGCGGCGCCCGCCTGGTCCTCGGGCCGGAACACGCTGCCGTCGACGCGCAGGCGCCCGGCCACGCCCGCGTCGTACTTGCCGAAGGGATTGACGCCAACCGCGCGGTTCAAGCGGTAGTCGTCGAGCGGCGAGTCGTGGCCGAACATGCCGACATCGCCTCGCCCGTCGCGCGGCACCCCGAAGCCGGGGTTGTCGTACTTGCCGATGCGCAGGCCGCCATGCGCGTTCTCGTACTGGCCGTAGAGCTGGTCGAGGTAAAGACCGCCCTCGGCGGTCGGGGTCGCCACGGGCTGCGCGCCATGGTCCAGCGCGGCGCGGTCGATCGCGGTACCGGCCGGCTGCTCGATCCGCACCTTCGAGCTGATCGAGAAGGCGGGGTTGATCTTGGTCTCGACCTTGTATTCCTTGTCGCGGAACAGGCCGTCGCCGGTGCTGAGAGTCGTGTCGCCGCCATTTCCCTCGCCCGGCGTCGCGGCGGGCGCGGGCAGCGTGGTGTCGTCGAGCGCGAGCGCGGGAGTCACAACGAGAAGGATGGCCGCGGCCGCGCGTGCGAGGGTTGGAATCGTCATGATTCGCCTCCGCGATGTTGATCGGACGAATTCGCTTCTTATCGTCCTTCTGTGGCGCCGGAATGGGGCAAATTTGGGACTGGATCGTGGCGCGGAGCCGCTCGATTCGTGAGCGATTTCAGCTCCCGATCATCGCCGCCTTCAGCACCGCCACGTTGTGCCGGAGCATGGCCAGATACGTGTCGCCGCCCGCGCCGGGCTTCGACAGGGCGTCGGAATAGAGCCGGCCACCGGGCTTCACCCCGGTCTCCTTGCCGATCTGCTCGATCAGCTTCGGGTTGGTGATGTTCTCGACGAAGAGCGCGGTCGTCTTCTCCTTGCGGATTTGGCGGATCAATCCGGCGACCTGTTTCGCCGATGGCTCGGCATCGGTCGAGATTCCGACCGGCGCCAGGAAGGCGACGCCGTAGGCCGACGCGAAGTAGCCGAAGGCGTCGTGCGAGGTGATGACCTTGCGCTTCTGCTTCGGCACCTGCGCCAGCTCGCCCTTCGCCCAGGAGTCGAGCTCGGCGAGCTGCTTCTTGTAGGCGTCCGCGTTGGCCCTGTACTGGGCCTCGCCGGCGGGATCGGCCTTGGCCAGTCCGGCCGCGATGTTGTCGACATAGCGGGCGACGTTGCGCGGGTCCTGCCAGGCGTGTGGGTCGAGCGCGCCGTGGTCGTGGGCGTCCTTCCTGTCCTTCTTGGCGTGCGAATGGCCATGCGCGTGACCCTTGTGGTCGTCGTCCGCCGCCATCTTCTGCGCCTGCACGCCCTGGCTCGCGACCACGACCGGGCCCTTGTAGCCGGCGCTCTGGGTCAGCCGTTCCATCCAGCCTTCGAAGCCGAGGCCGTTCAGGAACACGATTTGCGCCCCGGCCAGCGCCTTCGCGTCGCCTGGCGTCGGCTGGAACACATGCGCGTCACCGTCCGGCCCGACCAGCGTCATGACCGCGACCCGGTCCCCGCCCACGTTCTTCACGATGTCGCCCAGGATGCTGAAGGAAGCGACGGCCTTGACCTGCGCCTGCGCCGCAGGCGCCAGGAAGAGGGCCGCAGCCAGCAGAATGCAACGTAATAACATAACCATTTGCGGATACTCTTGGGTTGTTGGGCGAGGCATCGGCCTAGGCGCCGAGATGGGGGCGGGGGACGTAGCGCGCGGCGACGGACTGGTTGGGGCCGAGCAGCATCGAGGCGATGTGGATCACGCCCGCGGTCAGCACGATCGCCGGGCCCGAGGGCAGGTTGGCGTGGTAGGAAACCAGCAAGCCCACGATGCCGGACACGAAGCCGATCGCGACCGCGACGATGCAGAGCGGCCAGACCTCGCGTGCCCAGAACCTGGCCGCGGTCGCCGGCAGCATCATCAGCCCGACCGCCATCAGCGTGCCCAGCGCCTGGAACCCGGCGACGAGGTTGAGCACGACCAACACCAGGAAAAGCGCGTGGTAGCGTCCGCCGCGCGTGCCCGTGGCGCTGAGAAAGCCCGGGTCGAAGCATTCGATGATCAGCGGGCGATAGGCGAGCGCCAGCACCAGCAGCGTCGCCGAGCTGATGCCGGCGACCATCAGCAACGCCGCGTCGTCGACCGCGAGGATCGTGCCGAAGAGCACGTGCATGACGTCGACATTGCTGCCATGGGTCGAGACCAGCAGCACGCCGGTGGCAAGCGAGATCAGATAGAAGGCGGCGAAGCTCGCATCCTCCCGCAGCTGGGTGGCGCGCGCCATCACGCCCGAAAGCAGCGCGACCAGCAGCCCGGCGACGAATCCGCCCAGGCTCATCCAGAACAGCGAAAGGCCGGCGACCAGGAATCCGACCGCCGCGCCGGGCAGGACCGCGTGCGACATGGCGTCGCCGATCAGGCTCATCCGGCGCAGCACCAAGAGCACGCCGATCGGCCCGCAGCCCATGGCCAGCGCCAGCGACGCGACCAGCGCGCGGCGCATGAAGCCGAACTCGACGAAAGGCTGGACCAGGAGATCGTAGACCATCGGCGCCGGATCAGGCGTGCACGTGGCAGGTATCGGCCGCGTCGTCCCAGGCCTCGGACATGCGGCGCGCGCGCAGCAGGTTCTGCGGCGACGCGACCTCCGCCGTCGCGCCCCAGCCCAGGCATTCGCGCGCCACCAGCACCGCCTCGGGGAAATGTTCGCGCACCATCTCCATGTCGTGCAGCACGGCGATGACCGTGCGCCGCTCGTCGTGCCAGCTCCGGACGCGGTCGAGCAGGTCGCGGGTGGTGCGCGCGTCGATTGCGTTGAACGGCTCGTCGAGCAGGATCACCCTCGCGTCCTGCAGCATCACGCGCGCGAACAGCACGCGCTGGAACTGTCCCGCCGACAGCGTGCCGATCGGCCGGTCCTCGAATCCCGCCAGGCCGATGCTCGCCAGCGCCTGGCGCGCGCGCTCGACCATGGCGCCGTCAATGCGGCCGAGCGCGCCGACCTCGCGCCAGTAGCCGGTCAGGATCGTGTCCAGCACCGAGATTGGGAAGCTGCGGTCGATCTCGGCCTGCTGCGGCAGGTAGGCGATGTCCCTGCGCGCGATGCCCTGAAGCTCGACGCGGCCCTCGGCCGGGCGCAGCAGGCCGACGATGGCCTTCAGGAGCGTGGTCTTGCCGGCGCCGTTGGGCCCGACCACGGCGGTCAGGCTCCCCGGGCGGAACGCGCCCGAGACATGGTGGATCGCGGGATGCCGGTCATAGGCGACGGTCAGGTCGCACAGCCTGATCGTCGCATCCGGCGCGGGCGCGGCCTTAGGAACTACGGTGGCCAGGGCGGCGGTCATTGGCCGAGCCAGCCCAGCGCCCAGGCGACCGCGACCCAGAGCAGGGCCACGGCGCCGGCCGACTTCGCCACCCGGCTGGTGCCGGCGCTGGCGAGCGGCGACAGGGTACGCCTCTCTGCCGGTGCGGGCGTAAACGTCGCGAATTCGGGTTCCGGCGGGTGGCCATGCCCCGCGTGATCGTGGTGTCCGTGGTCATGGTGGTGGTCATGGTCATGCTGGTGCGCGGGCGCTGCGGCGGCCCCGGCGTGCTGGCTTGGATGAACTCCAGAGGACTGGGCGGCGGTCATGGTGGCGCGGCGGTTCCGGGCAAACAGCAATTTGATATAGTATAACATACTATTTCGGCCGGCGGACTCAAAAATCTTGTTGCAGTGCACAAATCCCCCCTTGACCCTGCCGAAATCGATGGCATATTCCCAGGCATGCTGCATTGCAGCAAGATCGAAATTCGATACGCCCAATGTGTAATGGAGAGGATTTGGTCATGAAGAAGAGCACCAAGGCCGCCGCGAAGCCGGTTGCCGACGTTTTCGCCGCTGGCACGCAGAACCTGGACGCCCTGATGAAGGCGTTCACTGGTGGCGCGTTCTCGGGCGGCGCATTCTCGGGTGGCAAGAGCTACGAGCAGGCCGTCGAGATCACCAAGGAGCAGGTGGCGAAGGCCAATGCCGCGTTCCTGAAGGGCTACGAGGATGCCCAGGGCTTCGGCAAGGGCAATGTCGACGCCTTCGTCCAGGCCTCGACCCTGTTCGCGAAGGGCGCCGAGCAGATCAGCAAGCAGGTGATGGCGCTGACGCAGAACTCGATGCAGAGCTCGGCCGCGACGGCCAAGGCGCTGCTCGGCTGCAAGACGCTGCGCGACGTGATCGACCTGCAGGCCGACTACACCCGGTCGAGCTTCGACACGCTGGTCGCCGAAGGCACCAAGCTGTCGGAGCTGTCGCTGAAGGTCGCCAACGAGTCCGCGGCGCCGATCCAGGCGCGCGTCACGATCGCGGTCGAGAAGCTGACGAAGCCGCTCGCGGCCTAAGGCCGGCGGCGCGCTCCAGCGCGCCAGCGTCCAGGTAGAGGATCGAAGGCCCGGTGGCACGCAGCCGCCGGGCCTTTTTCTTTTGTGCCAAGGCTATGCTCGACCGCACGCGCTTCCGGTCGGACTCTTTATTGTCACGCCTTGTGCATTGACCGTATCCGGACGGAAGTCTATTCAAGGTTAACGCGCGGCTTGTCGCCGTGCCTGACGGGGGGCAGATTCAAGTTTTGATCGATAGGGATACCGCGCCGAGAAGCCGTGGACGCGCCTCTCGCCCGGCTATGGTGCAGAACGAGTGCTCCGCGGCAGGATGATGCGGCGCCGCTGGGGTTTAAGTTGATGGATTTGAGCGCCGAGCCGCATCCGCCGCGCCTTGCTGCCGGTTCGATGTTGTCGATCGCCGAGTACGATCGGCGCCAGGCGCTCGCGCGCGTGCGCGCGTCCTACCCCGCGCTGCGCTCCTTCGCGCCGGTCTCGTTCGCCGCGGTGAACTTTCCTACGCAGGTGACGCAGGAGGCGGAGCTGCGGCGCTACGCCGACATCATGTACGAGACGATCGACCGCGAGCACTGGCTGCGCCAGGTCCGGTGGTCGCCGGCCGAGGAGAAGGCGATCCTGGCGCTGCGTGGCGAGGTCGAGGCCCTCACCGGCCACCTGTTCGAGCGCCCGGTGCAACCGCTGATGTGCCTGTTTCCGCCGCTCGCCATGCTGCGCCTAGTGGAAGCGGCCGCGGCGATGCGCGGCCGCAGGCTGCGCGTGGTCGAGATCGGCCCGGGCTCGGGCTTCTTCGGCGCCTACTGCCTGCTGCAGGGTCACCGCTATCTCGGCATCGACAACACCCAGGCGCTCTATCTGTGGCAGCACCGCCTGTTCCGCTGGATCGCCCGCGACAGCCTGGAGGATTTCGCGCTCGCCGACACGCCGCCGGCGGCCTATCCGGAATCCCGCGCGGCCCTGGTGCCGTGGTGGCATTTCGCGGAAATGTATCGGAGCAACGGTCTCAAGGCGGACATCGTGGTGTGCGACGCGGCGATGGGCGAGATGGATCCCTTCGCGTCGCGCTACATCATCCGGCTGTCCAAGGAGATGCTCGAGCAATCCGATGTCGGGCTGTTCGTGTACCAGAACCTCGGCGAGCAGCGGCAAAGCGATCTCGCGGCGATCCGGCAGCGGTTCCAGGCGCGCGGCTACACCGAAATCCCGTGCGGGCCGGTGCAGGTCCAGGCGGCGTCAGGGCACAGCCCGGTCGACTGGCTGCGGGGCCTGTCTTCCGGCGCGCCGCCGCTGGGATCGGCCGGCGGGAAGCCACCGGAGGCGATGCGCCCGGCCGCGGAGTTCCTCCGCATCAACCCGGGCATGGCGATGGAGAGCTACGCGTTCTTCGACTATCTGCAGCTCGACCGCGGCTGAATACCGATATCGCGGTTCAAGAGAATTGCAGAAAAGAACAAGTAAAGACCTCAATATTGTCACAGGGCGTGTAACGAAAGCGGACAAATCCTGTGACATTTTAAGATTATCGTGTCGGGAAAGGAGAGTTTGGCGCGGTAAATAATGCTAAAATGCTGTGCTTTCATTGTTCGTTAGGCAAGGTGATTAGGGCTTCATTAAGTCCGACCTTCTTATGGTCACGCGTCATTCGGGCACAGGGGTAAACGAGAGCGGCCTGAATAGATGCGTCGTTACAGGGCTCGAACGTCTGCGCCGGAAAGGGCGCCAGGGCGAAGGGTCTGGACGGGAGTGACGGCGCCGGGAAGACTTCGCTTTGCGAGGACGCTGCTTTGAACAAGACTCTGATCGGGACGAACGGCAACGATGCGCTCGACGGTGGCTCGGGCCCGGATTACCTCGCCGGCGGCGCGGGCAGCGACACCTATTACGTCGACCATCAGGGCGACCAGGTGATCGAGCTGTCCGGTCAGGGATCGGCCGACCGCATGATCGTCAGCTACAACGGCGCGGCGATCGCGGCGAACGTGGAAATCCTGCAGCTCGGCGGCACCGCCGACCTGACGGCCTGGGGCAGCACGGGCAAGGACACGCTGATCGGCAATTCCGGCAACAACGTGCTGGTCGGGTTCGGCGGCGGGGACACGCTGATCGGCGGCGCGGGCAATGACATCTACGCGGTGTACAGCGCCAACGACGCGGTGATCGAGAACGCCGGCGGCGGCACCGACTGGGTGGCGTCCTACCTCGCGTCGTACACCCTGGCGTCGAATGTCGAGATCGGATCGATCGGGCTCGCCGGCGGCGGGCGCCTGAACGGAAACACCCTGGCCAACACGCTCTTTGGCGGTGGCGGCAACGACACGTTCCAGGGCAGCGCGGGCAACGACACGATCGTCGGCAATGGGGGAACCGACACGGCGCTCTACAGCGGCGCGCGGTCGAACTTCCAGGTCACGCAGGCGTCGAACGGGGACGTGACGGTGCGCGACCTCGCGGGCGGCGAAGGCGTGGACCTGCTGCAAGGCGTGGAGCGGGTCAGCTTCGCCGGCCAGAGCTTTTCCGTGGCGGAGTTGCTGGCGCCGGCGCCGGCGAACGCGGCGCCGGTGGTGTCTGCGCCGAACGCGAGTATTGGTGCGGGGCAGTCGGTGGCGCTGTCGAGCCTGATCTCGGTGAGCGACGCGAACGGCGATGCGATCACCAAGTACCGCCTGGCGGACGGCGGTGCGGCGTCGGGCAGCGGCTACTTCACGCTGAACGGGACGCCGATCGCGGCCAATACGCTGACGGAGATCACGGCGGCGCAGCTTGCCCAGGTGAACTTCGTCGGCGGCAGCGCCGCGGGCGTGGACACGCTGGCGATCAGCGCCTTCGACGGGACGAGCTGGAGCGACTACAAGGCGTTCTCCGTGACCACGACGGCGCCGGCGAACGCGGCGCCGGTGGTGTCTGCGCCGAACGCGAGCGTCAGCGCGGGGCAGTCGGTGGCGCTGTCGAGCCTGATCTCGGCGAGCGACGCGAACGGGGACGCGGTCACCAAGTACCGCCTGGCGGACGGCGGTGCGGCGTCGGGCAGCGGGTACTTCACGCTGAACGGGACGCCGATCGCGGCCAATACGTTGACGGAGATCACGGCGGCGCAGCTTGCCCAGGTGAACTTCGTCGGCGGCAGCGCAGCGGGTGTGGACACGCTGGCGATCAGCGCCTTCGACGGGACGAGTTGGAGCGACTACAAGGCGTTCTCCGTGACCACCACACCGCCGCCGCAAAGCCAGGACACGACGGCGTCGGCGCCGACGCTGTCGGTTACGGCGGCGAGCGGGCAGGAGGACAAGGCGGTATCGCTGAACCTTTCGGCGGCGCTGGGGGACGTGGACGGTTCGGAGAGCCTGTCGGTTTCGATTTCGGGGGTTCCGTCCGGGGCGGTTCTGTCGGCGGGGACGAACCAGGGCGGCGGGGTGTGGGTGCTGACCCCGGCGCAGCTCAGCGGGCTGAAGATCACGCCGCCTTCGGGCTCGGACGCGGACTTCACGCTGCAGGTGACGGCGACGGCGACGGAGAGCAACGGCGGGGCCCAGGCCTCGACCGTGGCGAACCTTTCGGTGACCGTGGCGGCGGTGGCCGACGCGCCGACGCTGTCGACGGCGGCGGCTTC
>JAEULC010000487.1 GCA_016792605.1 Rhodospirillales bacterium | reverse complement strand
AGCCAGCGCGCCGGCCCGAACAGGTCGCGCGGCGAAAAGCCGATCGCGATCATCAACAGCGGCACGGCCAGCGCCGCGCCCGCGACCGACAGGACGGGCAGCCCGGCCATCGCGCCCCAGTCGCCGGCGAGGCGGTAGACGGTCTCGTAGACCACGCGGCCGGCGGCGCCGCCCAGCCCGGCCGGGATCGGCCAGCGCGGCGGCAGCGGGAAGGCCATCACCGACATGGCGGCCAGCAGCATGCCGGGCGGCAGCAGCAGCAGGCGCGGCCAGGCCGACGGCAGCGGCGCATGGACGATCAGGCGCCAGCCCCAGGCCGCCGGCACCAGGGCCAGCAGCGCCGCGGCGGCGCCGAAGGTCTGCAGCAGCAGGTCGGCGGTGATCGCGCCGGGCAATCCTAAGAAATTGCGCGCCGCGGTGGTCGTGGCAGTGTTGAACGACGGATCGCTGGGGCGGTAGCTGACCAGCATGGCCAGCACGGCAAGCGCGCCGAAGACCAGCACGATCCCGGCCATCTCGCGCAGGCGGCGGCGCATGAAGGCAGTCGTGCCGTGGGGCAGGAACCCGCCCTTGAGGGCCGTGGCGTGGGCGGCCATGGTCAGGCCCCCACCGGGCAAGCGACGGAATCGGACTGGACGCGACAAACCATGGGCGTTCGGCCGGTGGCCTCCCTAGAACCAGGTGGCGACCGACGAGCGAACCCCCATCCGCCCGCCGTTACATCTCGACGGCCAAGGTACGGCTAGGGATTTAGCCCATGCAATAGGTTAGAGGGCGACTTGATCAGATTGGTGGAAGACGTGGCGGTTATGCCATGCCTGCCTCGTGGCCCGGCTTCAGAGCGCCTCGCCGCCGGTCTCGCCGGTCCGGATCCGGACCGCCTGCTTCAGCTCCAGCACGAAGATCTTGCCGTCGCCGATGCGGCCGGTATTGGCCGATTTCTGGATCGTCTCGACCACCCGCTCGACCAGGTCGTCGCCGACCGCGACCTCGATCTTGACCTTGGGCAGCAGGTTCACCGTGTACTCGGCGCCGCGATAGATCTCGGTCTGGCCCTTCTGCCGGCCGAAGCCCTTCACCTCGCTGACCGTCAGCCCCTGGATGCCGAGCTTGGTGAGGGCTTCGCGCACCTCGTCCAGCTTGAACGGCTTGATGATCGCCATCACCAACTTCATATCGCGCCGCCTCCAAACGTCTAATCGCGAGAATGCCGAAGTAGCGATGCCACAATATACAAGAACCATGCCGATGCCGCCCCGCGAAACCAGGGTGATTCGCCGCCCGGTCCGGGACAGGGGCGGCTGCGACACCCGGCCGGTTGCTTGTCGCCGCGGGATGGTGAAGTCTGGCCGCACCGGCGAAAGACGGTCGCGCCGCCCGTTCGCCCAATTAATAGGCAGAACGGGCCCGGCGGCGGATTCTTGGTCAACCGGCGGCGCGGCGACTTAGGCGGGGAACGTAGTCTTGGTGTCCGAGCAGCATTCCTTCGAAGCAGACGTGATGGTCGTCGGCGCCGGGCTGGTCGGCGGCGCGCTCGCCGTGGCGCTGGCCGGGGCCGGGCTGCGGGTCGCCATGGTCGATCGCGCCGATCCGCGCCAGCTCACCGACGAAGCCGCGGACGGGCGGTCCTCGGCGATCGCGCTGGGTTCCCAGCGCGCGCTCCAGGGCATCGGCCTCTGGCAGCACGTCGCCGAAGCGGAGCCGATCCTGGACATCCTGGTCACGGACGGCGACGCGCCAAGTTTCCTGCACTACGACCACCGGGCCATTCGGGTCACAAACGGGGCGGGCGGAGAGGAGCCGTTCGGCTACATCGTCGAGAACACGATCATGCGCCGTGCGATCTGGGCGCGCGTGGCCGAACTCCCGACGCTCCAGGTCTTCGCGCCGGCTGGCCTGGAGCGGCTGGAGCGCGAGGCCGAGCGCGTCGTCGCCACGCTCGCCGACGGGCGCAGGATCGTCGCGCGCCTCGCGGTCGCGGCCGAGGGCAGGCAGTCGCGGCTGCGCCAGGAGGCCGGCATCGCCGTCACCGAATGGAAGTACAACCAGGTCGGCATCGTCTGCACGGTGCGGCACGAGCAGCCGCATCGCGGCATCGCGCACGAGCATTTCCTGCCCTCCGGCCCCTTTGCCTCGCTGCCGATGACCGGCAACCGCTCGTCGATCGTCTGGACCGAGCGCCCCGACCTGGCGAAGGCCGCGCTGGCGCTCGACGACGACGCGTTTTCGGCCGAGCTGCAGCGCCGCTTCGGCCACTGGCTGGGCGAGGTCCGGATCGTCGGCAGGCGCTGGTCCTACCCGCTCGGCCTGATGCATGCCGCGCGCTATGTCGACCGCCGCCTGGCGCTGGTCGGCGACAGTGCGCACCTGATCCACCCGATCGCCGGCCAGGGCCTGAACCTGGGGCTGCGCGACGTGGCGGCGCTGGCCGAGACCATCGTCGACGCGCGCCGCCTCGGCCTCGACATCGGCCGCAGCGACGTGCTCGACCGCTACCAGCGCTGGCGCCGCGTCGACAACCTGACGCTGATCGGCGTCACCGACGGGCTCAACCGCCTGTTCTCGACCGCCCTGCCGCCGATCGCGCTGGCGCGCCAGCTCGGCCTCGCCACGGTCAACGCGATGCCCGGGCTGAAGCGCGTTTTCATGCGCCATGCGATGGGCCTGGTCGGCGACCTGCCGCGGCTGGTGGCGGGCCAGAAGCTGTGATCGGCAAACCGTGAGCACCGCCGCCGACGATCCGACGCGCCGGCGCCAGCCGCGCGAACTCTTCACCCTCCACCGATAGGACCTCCCTCCATGATCGAAATCGATCTCTATAGCGACACGCAGTCACGGCCGACCAAGGGCATGCGCGAGGCGATGGCCGACGCGCCGGTCGGCGACGAGCAGCAGGGCGGCGATCCCTCGGTCAACAAGCTGCTCGAGCGCGTCTGCGACCTGCTGGGCAAGGAAGCGGCCGTGTTCATGCCCTCGGGCACGATGTGCAACCAGATCGCGATGCTGGTGCAGGTGCGGCCGGGCGAGGAGATCATCTGCGACCGGACCGCGCACATCATCACCTCGGAAGGCGGCGGCGGCGCGGCGCTGGCCGGCGCGATGTTCCGCACGCTGCAGGGCGAGCGCGGCATCTATACGCCCGAGCAGGTCGAGGCCGCGATCCGGCCCGACAACCGCTACAATCCCAAGCAGTCGATGCTCGAGGTCGAGCAGACGGCGAACCTGGGCGGCGGCGCGGTGTGGCCGATCGAACGGCTGAAGGCGGTGGCCGCGGTCGCGCGCAAGCACGGCCTCAAGACCCACATGGACGGCGCGCGGCTGATGAACGCCGTCGTCGCCTCGGGCATCGCCGCCAAGGAACACGTGCGCGACATGGACACGACGTGGCTCGACCTGACCAAGGGCCTGGGCTGCCCGGTCGGCGCCGTGTTGGCGGGACCGAAGGACTTCATCCACGAGGCGTGGCGCTGGAAGCAGCGCCTGGGCGGCTCGATGCGCCAGGCCGGCATCATCGCCGCCGCCGGCGTCTACGCGCTCGACCACCATATCGACCGCCTGGCCGAGGATCATGCCAACGCCAAGACTCTGGCCAAGGGCCTGGCCGAAATCCCGGGCATCGCGGTCGAACCGGTCGACACCAACATCGTGTTCTTCGACATCGGCGCCACGGGCTGGAAGGGCGCGGACTTCAACGCCGCGCTCAAGCCGCATGGCGTGCGGGTCAGTGTCAGCAACGAACGCCGCCTGCGCGCGCTGACCCACATCGACGTGCCCGCCGCCGCGATCCCCAAGGCGCTCGACGCGATCCGGAAGGTGGCGATCCGGGCGAACTGAAAGCGCGGCGCCACACCGCGCCGCCCAAGCAAAAGGCCCGCCGGGTTTCCCCGACGGGCCTTTCGTTCTTCTCGGAAGAAGCGGCTGGTGGCCGGACTTAGAAGTCCATGCCGCCCATGCCGCCGCCCGGCATCGGCGCCGCGGCCTTCTTTTCCGGCTTCTCGGCGACCATCGCCTCGGTCGTCACCAGCAGGCCCGCCACCGAGGCGGCGTTCTGCAGCGCGACGCGCACGACCTTGGTCGGGTCGATGATGCCGGCCTTCACCAGGTCGCAGTACTCGCCCTTCTGGGCGTCGAAGCCCCAGGACGAGTCCTTCGACTCGTGCAGCTTGCCGACGACGATCGAGCCGTCCGTGCCGGCGTTCTCGGCGATCTGGCGCGCCGGCCACTGGATCGCGCGGCGCACGATGTCGACGCCCACGCGCTGGTCGTCGTTCGACGGCTTCAGCTTCTCCAGCGCCTTCAGCGCGTAGATCAGGGCCGAGCCGCCGCCCGGGACGATGCCTTCCTCGACCGCGGCGCGGGTGGCGTGCATCGCGTCGTCAACGCGATCCTTGCGCTCCTTCACCTCGATCTCGGTCGCGCCGCCGACGCGGATGATGGCAACGCCACCCGCCAGCTTCGCCAAGCGCTCCTGCAGCTTCTCGCGGTCGTAGTCCGAGGTGGTCTCCTCGACCTGCGCGCGGATCTGGTTGCAGCGGGCCTCGATGTCCTTCTTCTTGCCGGCGCCGTCGACGATCGTGGTGTTCTCCTTCTCGATGAGCACCTTCTTCGCCGTGCCGAGCATGTCGAGCGTGACGTTCTCGAGCTTGATGCCCAGGTCTTCGCTGATGACCTGGCCGTTGGTCAGGATCGCGATGTCCTCGAGCATCGCCTTGCGGCGATCGCCGAAGCCCGGCGCCTTCACCGCCGCGACCTTCAGGCCGCCGCGCAGCTTGTTGACCACCAGCGTCGCCAGCGCCTCGCCCTCGACGTCCTCGGCGATGATCAGCAGCGGGCGCGAGGACTGCACGACGGTCTCGAGGACCGGGAGCAGGGCCTGCAGGCCCGACAGCTTCTTCTCGAACACCAGGATGTACGGGTTCTCGAGCTCGCAGGTCATCTTGTCGGCGTTGGTGATGAAGTACGGCGAGACGTAGCCGCGGTCGAACTGCATGCCCTCGACGATGTCCAGCTCGGTCTCGAGGCTCTTGGCCTCCTCGACCGTGATGACGCCCTCGTTGCCGACCTTCTCCATCGCCTTGGCGATCATGTCGCCGATGTCGCGCGCGCCGTTGGCCGAGATCGTGCCGACCTGCGCCACTTCGGCCGAGGTCGAGATCTTCTTCGAGCGCTTCTTCAGATCTTCCACGACCGTCTCGACCGCCAGGTCGATGCCGCGCTTCAGGTCCATCGGGTTCATGCCGGCGGCAACCGCCTTCGAGCCCTCGCGCACGATCGCCTGGGCCAGCACGGTCGCCGTCGTGGTGCCGTCGCCGGCCACGTCATTGGCCTTGGAAGCGACTTCCTTGACCATCTGCGCGCCCATGTTCTCGAACTTGTCGGAAAGCTCGATCT
This sequence comes from Rhodospirillales bacterium, assembly GCA_016792605.1. GTDB lineage: Bacteria > Pseudomonadota > Alphaproteobacteria > JAEULC01 > JAEULC01 > JAEULC01. Next base: position 578 of record JAEULC010000487.1, on the reverse strand, counting down.
CCTTGGCCACCGTCACGCCGTCCTTGGTGATGCGCGGCGCGCCGAACGACTTGTCGAGGATGACGTTGCGGCCCTTCGGGCCCAGCGTCACCTTCACCGCGTCGGCCAGGATGTCGACGCCGCGCAGCATCCGCGTGCGCGCGTCGGTCGAGAACTTAACGTCTTTCGCTGCCATGTGATGTGTCTCTCTTCCTTGAGGTGTTCGGGCAAAAAAACCGGCCGCCTAATTCCTTAGGCGACCTTCTTCTTCGCGGCCGCGGCGCCTTCGATGACGCCCATGATGTCCGACTCCTTCATGATGATCAGCTCTTCGCCGTTGAGCTTCACCTCGGTGCCGGACCACTTGCCGAAGAGCACGCGGTCGCCGGCCTTCACCGACATCGGGACCATCACGCCCTTGTCGTCGCGAGCGCCCGGGCCGACCGAGACGATCTCGCCTTCCATCGGCTTTTCCTTGGCGGTGTCCGGAATGATGATGCCGCCCTTGGTGCGGTCCTCGCCTTCGACGCGGCGGACCAGCACGCGGTCATGCAGCGGACGGAAACCCATAGGTCTACTCCCTTGATTTCGCGAAAAGA
>JAEULC010000458.1 GCA_016792605.1 Rhodospirillales bacterium | reverse complement strand
AGAAGAGCTACTGGATCGACCGGACCCCGCCGGGGCCGGCGCCCGACTCGATGAAGAACCAGTTCTGACCTGCCGAGGTAGCGATGTCCTTCCTGTCGGAACTCTGGCTCTTTCTGCGGGTCCGCAAGAAGTTCTGGCTGCTGCCGATCATGCTTGCCATGGCGTTCTTCGGCGGGCTGGTCGTGCTGACCAAGGGCAGCGCGGTCGCGCCGTTCATCTACACGTTGTTCTAGCCCCGTGACGCGCCAGGACCAGTCCGGCCCGAGCGCTTCCGGCCGTCCCGCCCGACCGTCGCGGCTGCGCAACGCCGGCATCAACCTGGGCGTCATCCTGGCGACCGGCGCGCTGATCGGCCTGTCGCTCGAGTATGTCGCCGTGCCGATCGTCGACGACGGCATGCAGTACGACCTCGAGATGTGGAAGTACGCGCGCCACGTGAAGCGCGTCAGCGAGAACCCCGAGCTCGGCCATGCCCACCGCCCGGGCGCGCGGGAAATGCTGATGGGCCGCGAGGTGACAACCAACAGCCTCGGCCTGCGCGACCGCGAGATCGATCCCGAGAAGAAGCCGGCCGCGACGCGGATCCTGATGCTCGGGGACTCGATCACCTTCGGCTGGGGCGTGCGCCAGGACCTGACCGTGCCGCAGCGCCTGCAGAGCGCGCTCGGCGGGTCGGGCGTCGAGGTGATCAATTCCGGCGTCGGGAACTACAACACCCGGATGGAAGTCGAGTACTTCCTGACCGAGGGATACAAGCTGAAGCCAGACATCGTGGTGCTGAACTACTTCGTGAACGACGCTGAGCCGGTTCCATCCTACGACAACAGCCTGCTGGAGAAGTACTCCAAGGCCTTCGTCTACTTTTCCTCGCGCTGGGATGCCGCCATGCGCGGCGCAGGCCTGGGCGGCGGGCAGCAGACCGACTGGAAGTCCTACTACCGCGGCCTCTACGAGGACCGCACGAACCCCGGCGGATGGTCGGGCGCCGAGAAGGCGATCGAGCGCGCGGCTGCCTACTGCCGCGAGCACGGGATGCAGTTCGCGATCGTGCACTATCCCGAGCTGCGCGAACTCCGGCCCTACCCCTTCGCCGAGGTGACGGCGCGCCTGCGCACCCTTTCCGAACGGCTCGGCGTTCCCTTCATCGACCTGCTTCCCAGCGTCGAGAAGGAGCCGCCAGCCTCGCTGTGGGTCACGGTGCCCGACCCGCACCCCAACGAGCGAGCGACCGAGCTGTTCGCCGCGGCGCTGGTCGAGCCGCTGCGCGCCATGGCGGCCGGCGTCGCGGCCAAGCGCGCGGCCAAGGCAAACTAGGGCGGTCCATGGGAGCGACGCCGAAGCGCTTCGCCGAAATCTGCTTCTTCGCGTTCCTGGCGCTTGTCACGTTCGTCCTGACCGAGGCGGCCTATCGCGTCTTCCTGCACCAGACGCTGCATACCGGCACCCAGCAGCCCGACGCGGCGCCGACATTCACTGCCTGGGCCTTTCCCGCCCCATGGAAGTTCGACCGCGATCTCGGCTTCACCTTCAACGACGGCCAGTGGCGCCGCGCCCTGTTTGCCGATGGCGCGTTCACCGGCTGCGACACGTCGCTCGGCGGCAACCGCTACGGAAACTTCTCCCCGATCCGCGGCGACTATGCTAGCGCGGACGTGAAGGTCCTGTTCTTCGGCAGCTCCTACACGCTCAAGGACGTCGGGTCGCAGGGAAACACCGCGACCAATCTTCTCCAGGAAGCGCTGAGCGCCGAGATGGGCAAGAAGGTCCACATCCTCAACTACTCGCGCGATTCGATCGGAATCCTGTCGATGGTCGACATGGCGCGCGCGCGTCTGCCGATCGACAAGCCCGACCTGATTATCTTTGGCTTCAATACGCTGAGCCTCGCCTACCAGCGCAACTGGCGCTTCGTGAAGCAGACCGGCCCAAGCGCCTACCGCATGTACCAGTCCCTCGCGGCGACGGACGAGGTCGTGCCGCAGCAGGCGATCCTCGCGCCGCTGGTCATCTCGGACAAGGTGACGGCCGAGTGGTGCGACCGGCTGGAGAGGATCCGGGACGGGAGCGGCGACAAGTCGGCGCTGCGCGGCGACCCCGTCGTGGTCGAGCTGGTCCGGCACTACAACGGCGTCCGGCGCGACCAGGAAGCGCGCGACATCGTCGTCGACTTCTTCACCCCGTGGACGTCGTTCGTCTACAACAAGCTGCGGCGGGGCGACGCGTTCTACGGCATGCAGGTCTACGGGCCCAAGACCATCTGGGCGGCGATCTCGGCCAGCTCCTATGCCGGGGACCGCCAGTTCGTCGAGGCCGTCGCCGCGCTGAAGTCGTCCGGCGTTCCGCTCCGCCTGCTGCACCTACCGTCCCTCGCCGACCTGGAAAAGCCGGGCACGATCGTCGAGGGCGTCTCGAGCCTGCAGCCGGGGCAGGAACGCAGCCTGATCCGGAGCCTGGAGCAGGTCTTCGGCCTGGAATACGTGCCCCTGAGCCGGTACTACGCCGCGGAGGACCTCGAAAAGCCGCTGGAGCTCGTCGAAAGCAAGCAGGACTGGCACCCGAATCAGAAGGGCACCGAGGCCATGGCGCGGGCTTTCCTGCGGTATTTCAAGGAGAACCCGTTCTGGTGACGCTGGCCCGCGCCCGCGCAGGAAGCACCCCCGGCAATGCGGCGCCAGACGTCCCTGGCCGGTTGCCCCTGCACGGCCGGCGCGCTATTAAGTCGCTGGAAATCCGTGGGTGGGAACCGCAGCCCGGCGCGAGCGCCAGCGACCCAGACTACGCGCTTCTTCAGGCATCGGGATATCGAGGTGGCAATGTCGTTCGTTGCTGAGCTGTGGCAGTTCATGCGGGTGCGCAAGAAGTTCTGGCTCTTGCCGATCATGATCATGATGGCGGTGTTCGGCGGCCTGATCGTGCTGACCAAGGGCAGCGCCGTGGCGCCGTTCATCTACACGATCTTCTAAGAGCGCGAGGACCTACCGCATGCGAATCCTGGGCCTGTCCGCATACTACCACGACAGCGCCGCCGCGCTGGTCGAGGACGGGCGCATCGTCGCCGCGGCGCAGGAAGAGCGCTTCACGCGCAAGAAGCACGATCCCGACTTCCCCAAGAACGCGGTGGCGTTCTGCCTGAAGGAAGCCGGGGTCGGGCTCGACCAGGTCGACTACGTCGCCTTCTATGACAAGCCGTTCCTGAAGTTCGAGCGGCTGATGGAGACCTACCTCGCCTTCGCGCCCAGGGGATTTGCCAGCTTCTCCAAGGCGATCCCGGTCTGGCTGCGCGAGAAGCTGTTCCAGAAGTCGCTCCTGCGCGACGAGCTGCGCAAGGAGTTCCCGGACTTCGACTGGGAAAAGCGGCTGATCTTCTCCGAGCACCACCAGTCGCACGCGGCCTCGGCCTTCTACCCCTCGCCCTACGAGGAAGCCGTCATCCTGACCATGGACGGGGTCGGCGAATGGGCCACCACCTCGGTCGGCTACGGCAAGGGCAGCGCACTGGAGATGCGGCGCGAGATCCACTTCCCCCACTCCCTCGGCCTGCTCTACTCCGCCTTCACCTACTACACCGGCTTCAAGGTGAACTCGGGCGAGTACAAGGTGATGGGCCTGGCGCCCTATGGCGAGCCGCGCTTCAAGCAGACGATCATGGACAACCTGATCGACGTGAAGGAGGACGGCAGCTTCCGCCTGAACCTCGACTATTTCGACTACTGCACCGGGCTGCGCATGACGAACGACAAGTTCGACGCGCTGTTCGGCGAGCCGGCGCGCAAGCCCGAGGAGCGGCTGAACCAGCGCCACATGGACCTGGCCGCCTCGATCCAGGCGGTGACCGAGGAAGTCGTGCTGCGGCTGACGCGCGGCCTGGCGAAGGAGACCGGGTCCAAGAACCTCTGCCTGGCCGGCGGCGTGGCGCTGAACTGCGTCGCCAACGGCAAGGTGCTGCGCGACGGCGCGTTCAAGAACATCTGGGTGCAGCCCGCCGCGGGCGACGCCGGCGGCGCGCTCGGCGCGGCGCTGGCAGGCTACCACCTCTACCAGGGCATGCCGCGCCACGTGAACGGCGCACTGGACGCCATGCAGGGCAGCTACCTGGGCCCGGTCTACGCCCAGGCCGACATCGAGCAGCGCCTGACCAATGCCGGCGCCAAGTTCACGGTCATGGCCGACGACCAGACCGTGGCGAGCACCGCGAAGGCACTCGCCGACGGCAAGGCCGTGGGCTGGTTCCAGGGCCGCATGGAGTTCGGCCCGCGCGCGCTGGGCGG
>JAEULC010000446.1 GCA_016792605.1 Rhodospirillales bacterium | reverse complement strand
CCACCGGGACGGCGCGACGCTCTTGATGACCACGCACGATCTCGGCCAGGCCCGCCGCCTCGCCGACGAGATCCTGTTCCTGCACGAGGGCCGCCTGGTCGAACACGGCCCCGCCGCCGATTTCTTCGCCGCGCCGAAGACCCCGGAAGCACAAGCCTACATCAACGGAGAATTGCTATGAGGACGCGACGACGGCTATTGTGTCTTCGCACTTCGCGCCCGTTCGTCTTCCGCAATGCGCGGGTCGAGCCGACGTGCCTCGGCATAGTCGGCTTCAGCTTTGGCCGCCTGTCCCAACCGTTCCCAACAAATTCCGCGGCCGTAACGCGCCTGGGCGTCGCGCGAATCCAACCGAAGCACGGCATCGAAATCGGCGATCGCGTCGTCGTAGCGCTTCATGTGCATCAGAAGGCGCGCGCGTTGGGCATAGGGCATCGTCTCTTTCGGCGTCAACGCGACGGCCTTATCGTAGGATTTGAGCGCCGATTCGAGTTCGCCGATCTCCCACAACGCGTTGCCCATGTTCCGGTGCACTAGCGGATGCTTGGGGGCGATGATCATTGCTTGGCCGTAACTCGCCAAGGCAGCATGGGGCTCCTTGCGAAAGGCGTGCGCATTGCCTTTGTTGACGTAGGTCTCGGGATCGTCGGGATTGATCGAGAGCGAGCGTTCGTAGTCGGCGAGCGCCAGATCGAAGCGGTCGAGGCGCCAATGGGCGACGCCGCGGTTGTTGTAGACCATGGCCAGATCTCGCTTCGTCAGCCAGCCCGACTCGATGAGGCGCGTACAAGCCGCGCGCTGCGTTTCCGCAGACTGCGACCGGATGCACGTTTGGTAGTCCGCCTCGAACCGCCGTTGGTCGTCGCTCTTGGGCGGTTTGGACGAGAGCAGCCAGCCCAGCCCGGCCACGCCCGAGGCGATCAAGGAAATGAGCACGGCAATGGCCGTCCGCGACACCGGCTTACGACGCGGCGGCTCGCCCTCCGGCTGATCTGGCGGTCGCTCGCCCCAAGGCCCCGTGCTCGACATTGCCATCCCCCCGATTGCCGCCGCGCCTCGCCGTGGCGTCCGGAAGTTATACCATCAATGGAGGAAGATCGTGAAACGTTTTACCGCCATTCTAGCCCTTCTCCTGGCCGCTGCCTTGCCGGCCCAGGCCGCCGACCGGTTCATCACCGTAGCGTCGACGACCTCGACCGAGCAGTCCGGCCTGTTCAAGCATCTGCTTCCGATCTTCCAGCAGAAGAGCGGCGTCGAGGTGCGCGTGGTGGCGGTCGGCACCGGCCAGGCGATCAAGATGGCGGAGAAGGGCGACGCCGACGTGCTGTTCGTCCACCACAAGCCGTCGGAGGAGAAATTCGTCGCCGAGGGCTGGGGCATCAGGCGCCTGCCCGTGATGTACAACGACTTCGTGCTGGTCGGCCCGGCCGGCGACCCCGCGAAGGTCGCCGGCGGCAAGGACACGGCCGCCGCGTTCAAGAAGATCGCCGAGGCCAAGGCACCCTTCGCCTCGCGCGGCGACAAGAGCGGCACGCACCTGGCCGAGATGGAATTCTGGAAGGCCGCCGGCATCGACGCGACCGCGGCCTCGGGCCAGTGGTACCGCGAGACCGGCTCGGGCATGGGCCCGACGCTCAACACCGCCGCCGGCATGAACGCCTACGCGCTGGCCGATCGCGGCACCTGGCTCAGCTTCACCAACCGCCAGGACCTGAAGATCGTCGTCGAGGGCGACCCCAAGCTGTTCAACCAGTACGGCGTGATGCTGGTCTCGAAGGCGAAACACGCCCACGTCAAGGACAAGGACGGCCAGGCCTTCGTCGACTGGCTGGTCTCGCCCGAGGGCCAGAAGGCGATCGCCGACTACAAGATCAACGGCCAGCAGCTCTTCTTCCCGAACGCCGGCCAGCCGGGGGCGTGAGCCTCCGCCCGGGCGCCCGCGAGCCCTACTCCTTGTAGTCGGGCTCGCGGCGGTCGAGCACGCGCTTCAGGGCGGCGAAGTGATGCACGTAGGGGCGCTGGCCGCCGTACATCGAGGGCGTCTTCACCTGCTCGCGCATGTAGTCGACGGTGGACTGCTTGACCTTCTTGCGCTTCTGGCCGGTCCACATCGCGTAGAGCTGCACCTGGCAGGCGCGCTCGAGATAGAACAGCGTGTCATAGGCCTGGGCGACCGTCGGCGCGACCACGGCGACGCCGTGATTGGCCATGAACAGAATCTTCTTGTCGCCGAGCACGCCGGCGAGCCGCGCACCCTCCTCGGGGTCGTGCGCCAGGCCGGTGTAGTCGGCGTCGTAGGCGATCTGGTCCTGCAGCAGCACCTCGGTCTGGCCGATCGGCTCGATCTGCGGATCCTCAAGCCGCGTCAGTGCGCTGCAGTAGGGCATGTGGGTGTGCAGCACGCAGCCCGCGTGCGCGGCCAGCTTGTGGATCGGCGCGTGGATGCAGAAGGCCGAGCGCTCGATCTCGCCGTCGCCGTGCAGCACCTTGCCGTCGAAGCTGACCTCGATGAGGTTGCTGGCGGTGACCTCTGACCAGTAGAGGCCGAAGGGATTGACCAGGAAGCTGCCGGGCTTGCCCGGGATCGTCGCGGTCAGGTGGTTGAAGATGCCTTCGTTGAAGCCCTGCAGCACCGCCATGCGATGGGCGGCGGCCAAGTCGACGCGGACCTGCCACTCGGCCTCGCTGAACTTCGTGTTCGACCCCGGCGCGGTCTTCGAAACCAGCTTCATGTCATGCTCTCCACCCGTAGTTCAAAAAACCTAGCACGGCCGCGCCGGCGCCAGGCATGCTAGGAATTCTGGGCTCCCTGCTTCATCCGGTAGAGCGGCGGCAGGTCGCTGAGATCCAGGCGCTTTCGACCGGGCTCGATTTCCGTCAGCGGCTTGGCCGGCACCAGCCCCCGGAGGCAGCGCCGCGCCAGCTCCTGGTACTCGCGGGTCGCGGCGGACTTCCAGTCGATCTCGTCCTGCTTCAATGCGCGCACGACCTTGCCCGGAATTCCGGCAACCAGGCTGCGCGGGGGCACCTGGAAGCCGGCCTTCACGAAGGCCATGGCGGCGACGAACGACTCCTCGCCCACGACGGCCCCGTCCATGACGATCGAGCCCATGCCGACCAGCGCGTTGCGCTTGACGACGCAGCCGTGCAGCACGGCGGCGTGGCCGATATGCCCGTCCTCCTCGATCACCGTGTCGGTGCCGGGGAAGCCGTGGACGATGCAATTGTCCTGCAGGTTGGCGCCGCGGCCCATGACCAGCCGGCCCATGTCGCCGCGCAAGGACGCGCCCGGCGCCACGTAGCAGCCCGGGCCCACGATCACGTCGCCGATCAGGACCGCGTCGGGATGGACGAAGGCGGTCGGGTCGATCACCGGGACCACCCCGTCGATGGCGTAGACCTTGGCCATGCGGGCTCCTTCCGCGGCCAAGATTCCATGAAAAGCAAGGACTTGTCACCCGCCGCGCAATGGTGGTCGGCGCAGTTCCATGACAGAGGTTTAATTCGCCCGTCACTTCCGCTTAGCGATCGGAGGGCCAATATCTGATCCAGCTTGGCAACGAGCGAGGAGACTTCCGATGACGGACATCGACCAGGGCAATGTACGCCGCCTCGAGGTGGCGCCGCCGCCCGGCGCCAAATTCTGGGCCGAGCGCGATCCCGCCGTTCAGTGGCGGTCGACGGCGATGATGCTGGTGCTGATGGCGCCGCTCGCCTTCATTGCGCCAGGCAATTTCATCAGCGCCGCCGTCGCGGTCGTGGCGATGGGCTGGTGGAACGCGCGCGGCTTCCGCTTCGAGGTCGATCGCGCCGCGCTGCACCTGAAGGTCGCCACCCTGGCGCCGACGCTGCACATCCCGCTCGCCGAGATCGCCGAGGCGTCGGTCGCGCCCGATCCCGCCGCGGTGCTCATGCCCCTGGCGCCGAAGTCGGGCAACCTTCTCATCAAGAAGACCGACGGCGTGCAGTTCGTGATCCCCGGCCTGCAGGACGTGGCCGAGGCCGCCGACGCGATCCGGCGCCTGAAGCAGGGCCCGCAGCTGTCCCCGCCCGTCGAGGACGAAGACCCCCGCGCCGCCGCCTAAGGGCTTTCCCCCCTCGGCCCTTCCGGCGGCGTTTCGGTCGGCCGCAGCCGCTCCCCCCCGGCGGCTGCGGCCGCAGCCGCTTCCGCCTCGCCGCGCTGCAGCCGCTCGGCCTCGCGCTTCAGGAACTGGTAGTTCCGGATGCTGACCGGGATCGACAGGAAGTACCAGGTGCCGATCACGCTCAGCACGATCCAGGGATAGCTGGCAAAGGCCGCGGTCAGCACCGTCAGCCCGACGAAGACCGGCAGCACGTAGGCGCGCGGGATCTTGATGCTCTTCAGCGAGAAGGTCGGGATCCGGCTGATCATCAGCACGGCGATCAGCGCCATCCACGGGCCGGCGAACCAGTGCGACTGCAACACGTCGAATCCCAGCTCGAACACGACCATCATCGGCAGCAGCGCCAGCCCGGCCCCCGCGGGCGCGGGTACCCCCTGGAAATAGCGGTAGGCGTAGGGCGGCAGCGTGTCGTCGCCGATCGCGGTGTTGAACCGCGCCAGGCGAAGCGCGCAGCAGGTCGTGTAGAGCAGGCAGATCGCCCAGCCCATGCTGCCGCCATAGCGCAGCGACCAGTAGTACAGCACCACCGCCGGCGCCACGCCGAAGGCGCAGAAGTCCGACAGCGAGTCGAGCTCGGCGCCGAACTTGGACGTGCCGCCGAGCAGCCGCGCCATGCGGCCGTCGAGCCCGTCGAAGATGCCGGCGATCACGACGCACAGAACCGCCCATTCGAAGCGGTCCATCATCGCGAAGCGGATCGCGGTCATGCCCGAGCACAGCGCGAGCACCGTCAGGATGTTGGGGATCAGGGTGTTGATCGGCTCGCCCTTGAGGCGCGGCACGATGCGCTGTCCCAGCCGGACGCGCGGTCGTCTGCGTGGACGCATCAGCGGACCTCCCCGGTGCGCGAGGGCTCTTGGACGCCGGAGCCCAGATCGGCCAACACGGTCTCGCCGGCGACCGCCCGCTGGCCGACGCAGGCCATCACCGGCGTACCCAGCGGCAGGTAGACATCGACGCGGCTGCCGAAGCGGATGATACCGAACCGCTCGCCCGCGCGCAGCGCCTGTTTGGCGACGATCCAGCACTTGATCCGCCGCGCCACCAGGCCCGCGATCTGCACCACGGCCACGTCGCGCCCGTCCGGCAGCACCAGGCGGAACGAGTTGCGCTCGTTGTCCAGGCTCGCCTTGTCCAGCGCGGCATTGAGGAACTTGCCCGGGTGATAGGCGATGGCCTCGACCGTCCCGTCCAGCGGCGACCGGTTCACGTGCACGTCGAAGACGTTCATGAAGATGCTAATGCGCGGCCGGGGCGTCGGGTCCATGCCGAGCTCGGGCGGCGGCGCGGCATCCTGGATCATCTGCACCAGCCCGTCGGCGGGGCTGATGACCAGGCCCGGCCGGGTCGGGGTGGTGCGGTCGGGATTGCGGAAGAAATAGGTGCACCAGGCGGTCAGGACCACGCCGACCCAGCCGAGCGGCTCGGCGACGTAGAACAGCAGCAGCGCGGCGAGCGCGAACAGGCCGATGAACGGCCAGCCCTCGCGGTGGATCGGGATCAGTACAGCCTGTCGGATCGTGTCCATGAACCTGGGATTACGGTTTGTTGCCGGGAAGCCGGAGCGGGCGCGATCTTAGCGATATTTTCCACAGAGACCATGGCGCCGGGCGGCCGGCGGGGCGGATTCCTTCACCGGTCCTTAACCAGCCGGCCGCATCATCGCCGCGTTGCACCTAAGACTTGTTCCACGGGTTTTTCGCCCATGAGCCGTCCGAGCCACAATCGCCACCTGCCGTCCACCGACCTGGCCGTGAAGAGCCTGGCCGTCGCGATGGACCAGCCGATCGAGGTCGACCGCGTGCAGATCGGCGATGGCGGCCAGTTGTGGCCGCGGACCGGGACCGAGCCGATCCATTTCACCTTCGCCGATCGCGGCCGGACCTTCCTCGGCCGCCTGGTCCGGGTCGGCGAGCGCGCCCGGCTGCACCTCGCGGCCGCGCTGGGCCAGATGCCCTACACGGTCGAGTCGCGCGACGGCCGCAAGCGCCTGCTTCAGGCCATGCGCGGCTCGCGCCTGCAGATGGGCCGGCTTTCGATCGGCCCGCACCAGACGATCTGCCTGGAAGGCGAGCTGATCTTCGACGCGCCGGTCACGCCCGACCGGCTGATCGCCGCCGCCACGGTGTTCGTCGCCCAGACCCGCGCCACGGTCGACCGCGTCGCCGAAGCGATGCCGGCCGGCAAGCCGGTCCGCGCCGCCTAGCTTCCGGCTGGTTGACCGCCCTCTAGTTGACGGTGGGCATCGCGAAGACCTGGCCTGGATAGATCAGGTTCGGGTCGCGAATCTGGTCCTTGTTCGCCGAATAGATCACCGAGAAGCGCTGCCCCTCGCCGTAGCGATGGCGGGCGATGCGCCACAGGCTGTTGCCGGGCTGGACGATGATCCGCGTCTCGCCGGCCGTCGCCGGGCGCTGCGTCTCGGCGCGCATGAACGGCAGCTCGATCCGCGACGACACCTTGCCCTGGGGCGAGGTTTCGTCGGCGCGCATCTGGTACTGGCCGGGCTGCACCGGCTGCGCCGGCTTCATCTGCCACTGCTTTGCCTTGTCGACCGTCGCCTGGCCGATCGGCTGGTTGTTCAGGTAGACGGTGACGTTCGATCCCGCGGCGCCGCGGCCGGACAGGATCAGGTCGCCCTTCTCGTCATAGTCGACGACGTCGACGCTGACCCCGGCCGCGTCGCCCTTCGCGCCGTCGCCGGGAATCTGCAGCACGCGGCTCGGCCCCTCGCCCGAGCGCGGCGTAGCCACGGCAACGACGCCCTGCGGCGCCGGCGTGGCGGGAACCGGAATCGCCGCCGTGGACCCTGCGGCAGGCTGAACCTGGGCCAGGGTCGCCGCCGGGGCCGGGGCCGCGGCGGGAGCCGGGGTCGCGGCCGGGGCCTGCACGGCGGCGAGGGAATCCGCCGGCTTGGCGCGGTCGGGCACGTGCAGCACCACTACCGCGGCCGATTCGATGACCGTGCCATCGGCGTGGCGCGCGCTCAGGCCCAGCTCGCGCGACCCGGGCGGCAGGGCCACGGTCGGCAGGTAGACCCATTCGCCGCGCGGGTCGGCCGTGGTCTCGCCGATCACCCGGCCGCCGTCGACGATCTGGACCTTGGCCCCGGGCGCGGCGCGGCCGGCGAAGACGGCGTCGCCGTTCGGCTTGATCCGGACCACATCGAAGCTGGGCGCCATGGCCGCCGGCGCCGCGACCGGCGCCCCGGCAGCCGCGGGCTGCGCCGCGGGGGCGGCAAGCGGCGCAGCAGGCGCGACGACCGCGCCGGCCCCTGGCGCGGCCAGGGGCGGCGGGACGGGCGGCGCCGGGCCGGCCGGCACCGTCGCGACCGGGCCCGACCCGCGCGGGCCTGACCCGCCCTCGTTGGCGATGAAGGTCCAGGCGAGCGCCGCCGCCAGAAGGGCGAGGCCGACGCCACCGAGGAGTACGTACCGCATGGGTCGAGCCGAAGTCCTTGGGCGAACAATACGGAGCGAATTTACGTCTTTGGGCGCACCCTGGCAACGAAACCCGCATGGGGGGCATCAAAGGAGCGCGGATTGCGTGTGGCGGCCCAAGGCCTTAGTGTCCCGCATCCGGCCCGGCAGGGGCCCGGCGCGTTAAGCACAGTCGTTAAGGATTTCCTGTCATGCGCAAGTTCGACAAGCTGACCGGCGTGGCGGCCCCGATGCCGATGGCCAACATCGACACCGACAAGATCATTCCCAAACAGTTCCTGAAGACGATCAAGCGGGACGGACTGGGCAAGAGCCTGTTCCACGAGATGCGCTACACCGCGGACGGCAAGGAGAACCCGGACTTCGTGCTGAACAAGCCGGCCTACCGCAAGGCACAGATCCTGGTCGCCGGCGAGAACTTCGGCTGCGGCTCGTCGCGCGAGCACGCGCCCTGGGCGCTGCTCGACTTCGGCATACGCTGCGTGATTTCGGAGAGCTTCGCCGACATCTTCTACAACAACTGCTTCAAGAACGGCATCCTGCCGATCAAGGTGAAGAAGGAAGAGGTCGCCCTGCTGATGGACGACGCCAGCCGCGGCGCCAACGCGACCGTGTCGGTCGACCTGGAGAAGCAGGAGATCAAGGGCCCGGACGGCGGCACGATCAGGTTCGAGATCGACCCGTTCCGCAAGGAGTCGCTGCTGAAGGGCCTGGACGAGATCGGCTACACGCTGGAGAAGGCCCCGGCGATCGCCGCCTTCGAGGAGCGCATGAAGCGCGAGCGGCCCTGGGCGGCCTGAGGCCGCGGCGATGCCGAAGAAGGTCGTCGTCTCGCACCTGACGAAGAACGCGTTCAAAGGCGGCGGCCTGCGCGGCTTCTTCGAGTATCGCGACCTCGGGATCCACGGCGCGACCAAGGGCGGGTTCGGCGCGCATGTGATCCGCGCGGCCAAGGGCCAGCCCAAGAAAGAGCGCCTCAAGGGCTCGGACGGGCACACCCACGCGCTCGACTTCCAGATGGTCTACGTGCTGAAGGGCTGGGTGCGGTTCGAGTACGAGGGCCTGGGCGCGGTCAAGCTCAAGGCCGGGTCCTGCGTCTACCAGCCGCCGGGCATCCGCCACCGCGAGATCGAGCACTCGCCCGACGTCGAGATGATCGAGATCACGTCGCCGGCGGAGTTCGAGACGCGGGACGCTGCGCTGCCGAAGCGGCGGCCGGCGCGGCCGAAAACAGCCGCCAAACGTACCAGGCCAGCGCCAGGTCGACGCCGGCGCTAAGCGTCACGGCCAGTCCGGCGACCTCCACCGTCATCGCCTCGCCCCAGTACGCCAGCGCCAGCAGCACCGGGGTGTCGTAGACCACGTGGATCGCGGCCGGCAGCAGCAGCGCCTCGGCCAGGCGCAGGAACCGGCCGGTCGGATAGCTCCGCGCGCGCACGATCAGGTAGCCCATCAGCCCGCCGAGCAGGGCGTGCAGCGGCGTCGCCAGCGCAATCCGCAGCCAGCCCGACGCGGCGCTGCCCGCCGCTGGGCCGCCCGCGCTCATGATGTTCTCCAGGAGGGCGAAGGTCAGCCCGGCGGCGAGGCCCAGGACGATGCCGTCGCGCGGGCCGGCGGCGTGCCGCGCGCGCAGGCTGTAGCCGGCCAGGACGACGAAGCGCGAGATTTCCTCGAACAGCGCCAGCAGCGGCAGCACCCGCCAGGTGGTGCCGGCCGTCGCCACCACGCCCTCGCCGCCCCCGCGCGGCATGCCCATCACGACCGCGGCGCTGGCAAGCGCGGCGACGAAGGCGGTCACGACGCACAGCGACACGGTCCAGCGCAGGCGCGCGCGCGGCATAGGGCAGTGGCGGCTCGCATGCAGCGCCACGATACCCACCACCGGCAGGATCATCGCGACGGCGAAGCCGACCTGCCGCAGCATGGCGCGCGCCCGCGCCCTAGCCCGCCAGCTTCTTCTTCAGGAGCTCGTTGAGCGCCGCCGGGTTGGCCTTGCCCTGGGTGCGCTTCATCACCTGGCCGACGAAGTAGCCGAAGAGCTTGTCCTTGCCCGAACGGTACTCGGCGACCTTCTCGGCCTGCTCGCCCATCACCGCGTCGATCGCCTGCTCGATGGCGCCGGTATCGGTGACCTGCTTCAGCCCCTTCTCCTCGACGATGGCGGCGGCCGGCTTGCCGCTCGCCCACATATGCTCGAACACCTCTTTAGCGAGGCGGCCCGAGAGCGTGCCGTCGGCGATCAGGTCGATGAGCCCGCCGAGCTTGGCCGCGTCGACCGGCGCGTCGGCGATCGCGAGGTTCGACTTGTTGAGGTAGCCGAAATAGTCGCCGGTCACCCAGTTGGTCGCGAGCTTCGGGTCGCGGCCCTTGGCCACCGCTTCGAAGAACGCCGCCGACGCCTGCTCGCCGACCAGCACGCCGGCGTCGTAGGCGGTGAGGCCGTAGTCGGCGATGAACCGCGCCTTCTTCTCGTCCGGCAGCTCGGGCAGCTCGGCCTTCAGGCGCTCGACCATCTTGGGATCGAGCACCAGCGGCAGCAGGTCGGGATCGGGGAAGTAGCGGTAGTCGTGCGCGTCCTCCTTCGACCGCATCGAGCGCGTCTCGCCCTTGGCGTTGTCGAAGAGGCGCGTCTCCTGGCTGATCGTGCCGCCGTCCTCGATGATCTCGATCTGCCGGCGCGCCTCGTACTCGATCGCCTGCATCACGAACCGCACCGAGTTGACGTTCTTGATCTCGCAGCGCGTGCCGAGCGGCCCGCCGGGCTTGCGAACCGAGACGTTCACGTCGCAGCGCATGGAGCCTTCCTCCATGTTGCCGTCGCAGGTGCCGAGATAACGCAGGATCGAGCGCAGCTTGCGCAGGTAGGCCGCCGCCTCCTCGGCCGTGCGCATGTCGGGCTCGCTGACGATCTCCATCAGCGCCACGCCGGCGCGGTTCAGATCGACATAGGTCTCGGTCGGGCTCTGGTCGTGCAGGCTCTTGCCGGCGTCCTGCTCCAGGTGAAGGCGCGTGATGCCAACCGTGCGCGTCTCGCCGCCCGGCAGGTCGAGC
>JAEULC010000443.1 GCA_016792605.1 Rhodospirillales bacterium | reverse complement strand
ACGCGTGGCCGAGGCGCGGGCAATGTTCGCCAGCCGCGCCGCCGAGCCGGCGATGCAGGACACGGCCACGGCAATGCTCGTCTTCGAGAGCGGCATGCTGGCGACGCTCAACTGCCTCTATGCCGCGCCCTATGTGAACCGGTTCGTCATCCATGGCAGCGCCGCGCACATCGCCGTCGAGGCGTCGGCCGCGGAGACCGAGGCGCTGCGGCCCGTCCTGTCGATCGCGCGGACAGATGGAAGCGAGGAGCGGGTGGAGATCCCCTATGTCGACACGCTGGCGCTGCAGCTCCAGCGCTTCGCGGAGGCCTGCCAGGGAAAGGGCGCCGTCGCGGTCGGCGGCATCGACGCCGCGCGCAATGTCGCGGTGCTCGAAGCCATCGCCCTGTCGGCCGCGCAGGGCGGGGCGGCAATCGTGCCCGACTACGCTGGGCTGTCGGACTGACGGCCGGCGGGCGGAGGACCGCTCCGACCGCCGGCACGCAAGCCTACTAGGAGATCGCCTCGAGATACTGGTTCAGCACCGTCGCGCTGTTGGCCGCGTACCACTCGGCGTCGGCCGGAATCTGCGCCTTGTAGTTGGCCGCGCTGCCCGGATCCCAGGGCTGCAGGTCGGCCGGTACCATCGCGGAGGCCGCCGGGTTGACCGGGCCGTTGCCCAGCATCTTGAACAGCTCGACCTGGCCGGCCGGATCCTGGGCCGAGGCGATGAACTTGAACACCTCCTTGCCGGCCGGATTGCCTTTCGGCACCAGCCAGGCGCCGACCCAGGCGCTGCCCTGGTTGTAGGTGTAGCTGACCTTGCCGGCGGACTCCTTGCGCGCAACCTCGGCGCGGGTGTTCCACAGCCCGCCCATCACCACTTCCTTGTCGCGGAACAGCTGCTGGCTTTCGGCGCCCGTCGCCCAGAACACGGTGTGCTGCTTGATCGACTTGATCTTGTCGAGCGCGCGCTTGACGTCGATCGGGTAGAGCTTGTCGGCCGGCACGCCGTCGGCGAGCAGCGCCGCCTCGAGCTGGCCGTCGATGTGCTTGCGCAGCGCGCGCTTGCCGGGGAAGTCCTTCAGGTTCCAGAAGTCCTTCCAGTCCTTCGGCGTGCGGCCGCCCCAGGCGTCGGTCTGGTAGGTCAGCACGTTGGCGTAGATGTAGCTGCCGACGCCCCATTCCCCGGCGTGCTCGGGACGGATCTTGCCCTTGTCGACGATCGCGTAGTCGATCTTCTCCAGCAGGTTCTGCCGGCCGAGCTCGAGGGCCGCGATCAGGTTGCGGTCGACCACGTCCCAGGTGACCTTGCCGCTCTCGACCATCGCCTTGATCTTGGCGGAGGAGGGACCGCCGCCGTCGACGATCGCCTTGGCCGCGCCGGCGGTCTTCATGTAGGGCTCGGCCCAGGCCTTGGTCATCGCCGCCACGGCGTCGCCGCCCCAGTTGACGATGAACACTTCCTTCGCCTGGGCATGGGCCGGCGTCAGCCGCGCCAGGACAGGCGAAACGCCCAGTACTGCAAGCGCTTGCAGGAAGCGCCGGCGGTCGACGGTCTTGCCTTCGGTACGCTCCCGCAGCAGCGCGGCGCAATCCTCGGCGAAATGCTGAATGTGGCGCATGATATTCCCCTCTCGTTGAAGCCATCCCCGTTCCGCGCATTATAGACGGGACATGTGCGGATGCGGCAAGCCGTGTTGGCGCGCGCCGCCTCACGAGATAGTGTGCGCCGCCGAGAGGGGACGATGAGCGCCGACGACCGGGCGAAGCACGTGTATTGGATACTGATAGTGGCACCGCTGGCGGTGCTGGCGGCGTTCTACCTGTATCCGTTGTCCAAGGTGCTCTATCTCAGCGTCACCGTGCCGACCCCGGGCCTGGGCAATTTCGCCAAGCTGGTCGACAGCAGCGCCGTCCAGCGCATCCTCCTGACCACGGCGCGGATCTGCGTCATCACCACGACGATCTCGCTGATCCTGGGCTACCTGATCGCCTACACGGCGCTGCACGTCCGGCGGGGCCACGAGACCTGGATCCTGTTCGTCGTGCTGCTGTGCTTCTGGCTCAGCGTGCTGATCCGCGCGTTTGCCTGGCTGACCCTGCTGCAGAGCCGCGGCGTGGTGAACACCGTGCTGATGGACCTCGGCCTCATCGCGACGCCCCTGGCGCTGGTGCGCAACGAGTTCGGCGTGATCCTGGGCATGGTGCACTACATGATCCCCTACGCCGTCCTGCCGCTCTACGCCAACATGAAGGGCATCGACCCGCGCCTGGTGCCGGCCGCGCGCGGGCTCGGCGCCTCGCCGCTGGAGGCGTTCTGGAAGGTCTACCTGCCGATGAGCCTGCCCGGCATCATCAGCGCCGGCATGCTCGTCTTCATCTTCTCGCTGGGATTCTACATCACCCCGGCGCTGCTCGGCGGCGGCAAGACCCTGATGATCGCCGAGTACATCGCCGTCCAGATCATCGAGACGCTCAACTGGGGCATGGGCACGATGCTGGCCAGCACTTTGCTGCTGGTCGTGTTCGCCATCATCGCCGCGATGGCGCGCTTCGTCGACCTGCGCCAGGTCTTCGGCGTCAAATGACCTACGGGCAGCGCACCCAGTCCGGACGCGGCCCGGCGGTGTTCACGACCTGGGTCGTGCTGCTGTTCCTGCTGCTGCCCGTGACGATGGTCATCCCCGTGTCGTTCACGCCGCACCGCTACCTGTCCCTGCCGGGCGCGGAATGGTCGCTGCGCCACTATGCGACGCTGCTGACCGACCCGAGCTGGCTCCGCAGCATCCGCGACAGCCTGGTCGTCGCCTGCGCCTCGACCGCGATCGCGGTGGCGATGGGGACGGCCTGCGCCATCGGCTGCTGGCGGGTGTCCTCGCGCCTGTCCGAGGCGCTGCGCATCGTCATGCTGGCGCCGATCATCGTGCCGACGATCGTCCACGCCCTGGGCTTCTACCAGGCCTGGGTGCAGTTCGGCTTGATCGACACCTATGCGGGCCTGATCGGGGCGCACGCGGTCAAGGGCGCGCCCTATGTTGTGATCGCGGTCTCGGCGTCGCTCGCCAATGTCGACCTGCGGCTGGAGCAGGCGGCGCGCAACCTGGGCGCCACCGTCTGGCAGACCCTCGGCCGCGTCATCGTGCCCAGCGCCAAGCCCGGCATGCTGGCCGGGGCGATCTTCGCGTTCATCACGTCCTGGGACGAGCTTGTCGTGAACCTGTTCATCACCAGCCGCAACGTCTACACCCTGCCGCGCAAGATCTGGGATGGCATCCAGGACAACATCAACCCGGCCGTGGCCGCCGTCGCCACGGTGCTGATCGTCCTGACCCTGGCCGCGACCCTGGCCCGCGTGCTGTACGAACGGCGGACCGCCGCGCCCGAAGAGGAGTAGGCGCTACGCCAGGTTCTCGCCGGTGATCTTGGCGGCGATGACCTTCTGGAAATGGTGCACCGCCGGCTCCCAGTGCGGCGAGTAGCGCGGCCGGAAGCCGATCTCGTCCTTCAGCGCCGCCTGGTCCTGCATCGCTGCGATGATCGGACCGTCCTGCTCGGTCACAACCGACCAGGCGTCGCGCACCTTGCGCCGGGCCGACGCGCGGGCGTCGTCGGTGGCCGCCTCGCCGATGAAGCGGAAGCGCCGCCGGATCTTCGTGCGGCCGGGGGACTCCGGGATGAACAGCGACACGACGACATGGTCCGCCACCGCCGCCACCAGCGTCGCCGGCAGGGTCGACAGGATGACCGAGGCCTCGAACAGGCCTGTCTCGGGCAAATGCGGGAACATCGGCAGCGCCGCGGTGGCAGCCGCGCCTTCGGACTCGTCGTAGCGCCGCTTCGCCATTTCCATCGTCCGCCGGCAGGTGACGCCGACCCATCGGTCGCCCGAGAACTCGCCGCGGAAATCGCCCGAGGGGCCGAGCTGCCGGTGGACCCAGGGGATGTGGTAGTCCTCGACGCCGCCCTCGATGCCGAGCTTCCAGTTGCCCTGGAAGGCGGTCTCCATCGTCTCGTTCGACTCGCGGGTCAGCGACAGGTCGAAGGCGGCGAGGCGGTCGATGGTGGGCTTCAGGTACTCCGCCAGGGGCGGTGCGGCGCCGTCGACATTGACGAAGACGACGCCCAGCCACGTATCCGTCCGCACGGCCTGCAGGCCCAGGCCCTCCTTGTCGAACCCGACGCATTCATGGGCGTTGTTGCCGCCGATGTTCGGCGTCGCCACCAGCCGCCCCTGCAGGTCGTAGGTCCAGCGGTGCCAGGGGCAGGCCAGGGTGCGGCCCTGGGCGCTGGCGCCGGGATCGAGCAGGGTCATGCCGCGATGCCGGCAGACGTTGTAGAAGGTCCGCACCACGCCATCCTCGGCGCGGGTGACGATGAACCGCCAGCCAGCATACTCCGCCGCAATCGCATCGCCCGGATTGGCGACCTCGCTCTCATAGGCGATGCCGATCCAGCTCGGTGCGAAAACCCGCTTGCGCTCCTCGGCGAAGAAGGCGGGGTCGGTGTAAATCCAGGCCGGCAAGCCGGCAGCCTGCCCCGTCGGCTGCGAGAGGCCGTGCAGGTAGGGCTTCAGCCGGCGCGCAACCTCGAACGTGCGGTCGTCGGAGGGGATGGCGGTATCCACGTGGGTCACTTCCTCAAGGCCGGGGCGACCCGCGAAGCATAGCCCAGCACGGCCGGAAGGGCACGCCCTACGCGATCCGGTCGCAACGCAGAAAGGCGCCGCGCCCCGGGCCGGCGACCGGCGTGCCGTCCCTAAGCACGACCTCGCCGCGGCTCAGGACGGTGTCGGGCCAGGTCGTGACCTCGATGCCTTCGTAGGGCGTGTAGTCCACGTTGTGGTGCAGGTCGGCATTGGCAACGCGGCGCGGCGTGTCGGTCTGCCACAGCACGATGTCCGCGTCGGCGCCGATCGCGATCGATCCCTTGCGACCCTGGAGACCGTAGATGCGCGCC
>JAEULC010000401.1 GCA_016792605.1 Rhodospirillales bacterium | reverse complement strand
GACGGCGCGCTGCGCTTCTATCCCGGCTCGCCGCGCCTCGCCCTGGCCCTGCTGCGGCCCCAGGACCGGCTGGTCGCCTGTGAACTCCATCCCGAGGACGCGCGCCACCTGAAACTTGCGCTCGGAGGCGACAGGCGGGCGGAGGTTCACCACCGCGACGGCTACCGGGCGCTGAAGGCCTTCCTGCCGCCCAGGGAGCGGCGCGGGCTGGTGCTGATCGATCCGCCCTTTGAGACGCCCGACGAGCGCCGCACCCTGGTCCAGGCCCTCGCCGCGGCCCATGAGCGCTGGCCCACCGGGATCTACGCGCTGTGGTACCCGATCAAGGCGAACAGCGAGGCGAAGCTGCTGCACGCGGAACTCGCCAATACCGGCATCCGCCGGCAGGCGGCATTCGAGCTGCGCCTGCACGGCGGCGACGATCCCGACCGGCTCAATGGCTGCGGCATGGCGATCGTGAACCCGCCCTTCCGCTTCAACACCCTCGCCCTGCCTATCCTCCAGGCACTGCATCATGCGCTCGGGGCCGACGGCGGCACCCGGATGGTGGAAATCGCGGGCGAATGACGGACAGGGTCCACTTGTCTGACATCAGAATGACAAGATGGCTAGCGCATGGCGCCAGGATTGCCTTAGGATGCCGGCCCACCCCCGCCTGAAGGTCGGGCGGACGATAAGAAAAGCACCTCGGAGGAACGCAATGCACCAGGTATTTCGCGCGGCCGCGCTGGCGGCCGTCGTCGGTCTCGGATCCCTTGGCACGGCCGCCGCGGCCGACAGCTACCGGCTGATGACCGGCCCGCAGGGCGGCATCTGGGTGCCGCTGGGCGGCGCGTTGAAGGACATGTGGGAGAAGGCCATTCCCGGCGCGGCGATCCAGTCGCTGCCCGGCGCCGGCATCGCCAACGTGCGCGCGATCGAGGAAGGCAAGGCGGAGATCGGCTTCGGCAACTCGATCACCTCGGTCGACGCCGCGGAAGGCCGGGCGCCGTTCGAGAAGAAGCACGCCAATGTGTGCCAGCTCGCGACGCTCTACCCGCAGTATTTCCAGGTGGTCGTCCCCGCCGAGGCCAAGATCGACTCGATCAAGGACCTGAAGGGCAAGTCGATCACCACCCAGCCGCGCGGCAACACCGGCGAGCTGATCACCAAGCAGATCCTCGAGGTCAACGGCCTCAGCTACAACGACGTGAAGGTCAGCTTCGTGTCCTACACGGACTCGGTGGCGCAGGTGAAGGACGGCCATGCCGTGGCCTTCTCGCTCGGCACCGCCGCCCCGGCCGGCGCAATCATGGACCTGGCGGCCGCCCGCGACATCAAGGTGCTCGACCTCAGCGCCGACCTCGCCGGCATGAAGAAGCTGAACCCCGGCTACAACCTGGTCACGATCAAGGCCGGCACCTATCCGAAGCAGGACAAGGACGTGAAGGTGATCGGTTACGCGACCCACCTCGTCGCCTCCTGCAAGCTGCCCGAGGACAAGGTCTACGCAATGGTCAAGGCGATCTCGACCAATGTCGGGGCGCTGTCCGCCATCGGCAAGGACATCACCGGGCTGGACGCCAAGCGCATGGCCGAGGACATCGGCGTGCCGCTGCATCCCGGCGCGCGCAAGTTCTACAAGGAAGCCGGCGCCGTCAACTGAGGCGCACGCGCTGCCGATTTCCACCACCAATCGCGCGGGGCGGGGAAGCATCTCCGCCCCCTGCGTTTCCGCTTCCTCGCACGCGGGGGATTGAGCCATGTCGACGGCAACGCTGTTCAGGGTAGAGCCGACCCATGGCGGCCTTGTGCGCGCCGCCGCCTCGGTCATCGCGGTCGCCATGGCCCTCTACCACATGTGGATCATCGCCACCGGCGTCCCGGAGGCGATCCTGTTCCGCGGCACCCACCTGTTGTTCGCGATCACCCTGATCTTCCTGTGGTTCAACGGAACCAAGGACGGCGCGCCGCGGATCTACGACTACCTGCTGCTGGCCGTGTCCGCAGCCTCGATCCTCTACCTGTTCGTGAACTACTCCTATGTCGTCAACCGCATCTACTACGTCGACGACCTTTATCCGGCGGACATCGCCTTCGCCGTGCTGCTGACCGCCCTGGTGCTCGAAGCGACGCGCCGCGTGATCGGGCTGGCCCTGCCGATCACCGCGCTGGTCTTCCTCGGCTACGCGCTGTTCATCGCGCAAGTCGAGCCCGAACGGCTGCTCGACCAGCTCTACCTGACGACCGAGGGCATCTTCGGCCCCACGCTGGGCGTGTCGGCGACCTATGTGATGGTCTTCGTGATCTTCGGCGCTTTCATGGAGCGCACCGGCACGGGCCAGCTCTTCATGGATTTCGCGCTCAGCCTGACCGGCCACACCGCGGGCGGCCCGGGCAAGGTGGCGGTCATCAGCTCGTCGCTGTTCGGCACGATTTCCGGCAGCGCCGTCGCCAACGTCATGGTCGACGGGCCGATCACCATTCCGTTGATGAAACGATCCGGCTTCAAGCCCCAGTTCGCCGCCGCGGTCGAGTCCGTCGCGTCGACCGGCGGACAGATCATGCCGCCGATCATGGGCGCCGCGGCCTTCGTCATGGCCGAATTCCTGCAGGTGAGCTACCTTCAGGTGACGCTGTGGGCCCTGATTCCGGCGATTCTCTACTACGTCGCCTGCTTCGCGGCGGTGCATTTCGAAGCCAAGCGCCTGGGCCTGGTGGGCGTTCCCCGCGCGGACCTGCCCCGGCTGAAGCAGGTGCTGCGCGAGCGCGGGCACCTGTTCATCCCGATCCTCGTCATCCTGGCCGGCATGTACTCGGGCTACTCGGCGCCGCTCTGCGCGCTCGCCGGAACGCTCGCCTGCTTCCCGGTGGCGGCGCTGCGCGCCAATACACGCGGCTATGTCAGGCTGCCCAACGTCGGCGAGGCGCTGGTCGACGGCGCGCGCAACGCGCTCTCCGTGGCGCTCGCCTGCGCCTGCGCGGGGATCATCGTCGGCATCGTGACCCTGACTGGCCTTGGCATCGTCTTCACCCAGGTCGTCGTCGCCCTGGCGCAGAACAGCCTGCTGGCGGCGCTGGTGCTGACCGCCATCGCCGGCATCGTGCTGGGCATGGGCATGCCGACGACGCCGGCCTACATCGTGATGACCTCGCTGCTCGTGCCGGCAATCATCAAGCTCGGCGCGCCGGTGCCCGCCGCGCACATGTTCGCCTTCTACTTCGCCATCCTCTCGGCGATCACGCCGCCGGTGGCGCTGGCGGTCTATGCCGCCGCCAGCCTGGCCAAGGCCGATCTCTGGGCCGCCGGATGGTCCGCGGTGCGGGTCGGCGCGGCCGGATTTCTGGTGCCGTTCGCCTTCGTCTACCAGCCGGCGATCCTGATGATCGGCGCGTGGACCGACGTCGCGATCTCGACCTTTTCGGCGACCATCGGCGTCTTCATGCTCGCGGCGGGGCTGCACGGATACCTGGTGCGGCGCCTGGCGATGTACGAGCGCGTCTGGTGCGTCGCCGCCGCGCTGCTGCTGATCGACCCAGGCATCGTCACCGACGTGATCGGCTACGGCCTCGTCGGCGCCGCTTTCGCATACCAATACGCAACCCGGACCAAGGAAGTCGCCTGATGCAGTTGAAGCCCAATGCCTTCAAACACGCCTTGGCCGCGGGGAAGAACCAGAT
Organism: Rhodospirillales bacterium; assembly: GCA_016792605.1. GTDB lineage: Bacteria > Pseudomonadota > Alphaproteobacteria > JAEULC01 > JAEULC01 > JAEULC01. The sequence continues at coordinate 3,577 of JAEULC010000401.1, read as the reverse complement.
CGGCATCTGGTGCAGCCTGTGCAGCCCGCTGGGTGCCGAGATCCTGGGCGACGCCGGCTTCGACTGGGTGCTGCTCGACACCGAGCACGCTCCGAACGACGCCTACCAGGTGATGCAGTTGCTGCAGGCCTTGAGCGGCAGCGCGTCGACGCCCGTCGCGCGGGTGGCGTGGAACGACGCCGTCCTGATCAAGAAGCTGCTGGATGTCGGGGTCAACTCGATCCTCGTGCCGTATGTCGAGAACGAGGACGAGGCGGCGCGCGCCGTCGCCGCCGTGCGCTACCCGCCGCGCGGCGTGCGCGGCGTTGCGTTTGCCAACCGCGCCACCAAGTTCGGCCGCATCGCGGACTACTTCGCCAAGGCCGAGGGCGAGACCTGCGTGCTGGTGCAGGCCGAGACCGCTTCGGCCCTGTCGCGCATCGAGGCGATGGGCAAGATCGACGGGCTCGACGGCATCTTCATCGGGCCGGCCGACCTCGCGGCCTCGATGGGCCATCTCGGCAATCCGCGCCACCCCGACGTGCGCAAGGCGATCGACGACGCGATCAGGCGCATCCGCAAGACCGGCAAGGCGGCGGGCATCCTGACCGGCCATGTCGAGGACGCGAAGGAGTTCATCGCCGGCGGCGCCAATTTCTGCGCCGTGGGCAACGACACCGGCATGCTGGTAAACGCGACCTCCGCCCTGGTAAAAACCTTCAAGGGCTAGTCGACCAGCAAGAGGAGCCGGCCATGGCGCGTTTCGCCGCCAACCTGTCGATGATGTTCGGGGAAGTGGGCTTCGTCGACCGCTTCGCCGCGGCCGGCGCTTGCGGCTTCGGCGCGGTCGAGTACCAGTTCCCCTATGCCGTCGACCGGCGCGACCTGGCGGCGGCGGCGCGCGACGCCAAGCTGCCGGTGATCCTGCACAACATGCCGCCGGGCGATTTCGACAAGGGCGAGCGCGGCTATGGCTGCCTGCCCGGCCGCCAGGCGGAGTTCCGCGACCAGGTGGTGCAGGCGATCGACTATGCCCGGGCCGTGGGCTGCACCAAGATCCACGTCATGGCCGGCGTCTGGCCGCAGGGCGCCATGGAGGAGGACCTGAACAAGGTCTTCGTCGAGAACCTGCGCTATGCCGGCAAGGAGACGGCCAAGGTCGGCATCGATATCCTGATCGAGCCGCTCAGCCGCCCTTCGGCGCCCAACTACTTCCTGTGCAAGTCCAAGCAGGCGATCCGCCTCATCGACGAGGCCCGGGTGCCGAACCTGTCGCTGCAGTACGACGCCTTCCACATGCAGGTGATGGAAGGCAACCTGGCGGCGACGATCGAGCGCCTGCTGCCGCGCATCGGCCATATCCAGATCGCCGATGCGCCGGGCCGCAACGAGCCGGGCACGGGCGAGATCAACTTCCCCTTCCTGATCGCGCATATCGACCGCCTGGGCTACAAGGGCTGGATCGGCGCGGAGTACAAGCCGGCCGGCGAAACCAAGGCGGGCCTGGGCTGGTACGCGCCCTATCGCGCGCAGAACAAGCTTCAGCTCGCCTGACCATGCCGCTCGATCCGAACGCCCTGCTCCGCGCCATGTTCGACGCGGCGGTCGCCGCAGCACAGCCCGAGCGCGTCATCGCGACGTTCCTGCCGAAGCGACCCAAGGGCCGGACCATCGTCGTCGGCGCCGGCAAGGCCTCGGCGGCCATGGCCGCGGCGCTGGAGAAGTTCTGGCCCGGGCCCCTCGAGGGCCTTGTCCTGACGCGCTACGGCTACAGCGTGCCGTGCCAGCGCATCGAGATCGCCGAGGGCTCGCATCCCGTGCCCGACGCGAACGGCGAGAAGGCGGCCAGGCGCATTCTCAGGACGGTGCAGGGCCTGACCAAGGACGACCTGGTGATCTGCCTGATGTCCGGCGGCGCCTCGGCGCTGCTGGCCTTGCCCGCCGAGGGGCTGACGCTCGCGGACAAGCAGGCGGTCAACAAGTCGCTCTTGATGTCCGGCGCCAACATCACCGAGATGAACTGCGTGCGAAAGCACCTCTCGGCGATCAAGGGCGGCCGCCTCGCCGCCGCCGCGGCGCCGGCCAAGGTGGTGACGCTCTTGATCTCCGACGTGCCGGGCGACGACCCGGCGGTGATCGGCTCCGGCCCGACCGTGCCCGACCCCACCACCTACGCCGATGCGCTCGCGATCGTGCAGCGCTACGGCATCGAGCCGCCACAAGCCGCGCTGAAGCGCCTTCAGGCCGGCGTGGACGAGACGCCGAAGCCCGGCGACAAGCGCCTCGCGGGCAACGAGGTGCGGATGATCGCCGCCCCACAGGCCTCGCTGGAAGCCGCCGCCGCGGTGGCGCGCGCGGCCGGAGTCACGCCCGTGATCCTGGGCGACGCGATCGAGGGCGAGGCGCGCCATGTCGCCATGGTCCATGCCGGCATCGCCCGCCAGGTCGCCCGCCACGGCCAGCCGGCGCCCAAACCCTGCGTGCTGCTCAGCGGCGGCGAGACCACCGTGACCGTGCGCGGCAAGGGCCGCGGCGGGCGCAACGTGGAGTTCCTCCTGGGCCTCGCCGTCGCGCTGGACGCGCATCCCGCCATACACGCGATCGCCGGCGACACGGACGGCATCGACGGTACCGAGGACAATGCCGGCGCGGTCCTCGGCCCCGACAGCCTGGAGCGCGCCCGCGCCAAGGGCCTGCTGGCCCGCGCGATGCTCGAGAACAACGACGGCTACAGCTTCTTCGCCGGCCTGAACGATCTCGTCGTGACCGGCCCCACGCGCACCAACGTCAACGACTTCAGGGCGGTGTTGGTCCTTTAGCCCTCGCCGGGCACGAAGCCTTTCGGCGCCATCTCGAACCTGGCGAACTCGAAGGCCGGCGCGACAGTACAGCCGACGAGCGTCCAGTCGCCGAGCGACCGCGCGCTCTGCCAGTGATTGGCGGGCACGACCCAGTGCGGTTCCTGGCCGGCCAGCACGTCGCCGCCCAGGCGCACAAGCTGGGCACGGGCGTGGGGTGCGGCGACGGAGAGCAGCAGCGGCGCGCCGGCATGGTAGTGCCAGACCTCGGCCGCGTCGGTGACGCGGTGCCAGGCCGAGACTTCGCCGCCCGCGAGCAGGTAGTAGATCGCCGTGACCGAACCGCGGCCGCCCGCCGCCGGGTGATCGCGATAGGTCTCGCGGTAGTGCCCGCCCTCGGGATGCGGTTTGAGCTGCAGCCGCTCGATGATCTCGGCGGCGGTGCCGGTCACGCAGGATCCTTCGGCACCGTGTCGAGGAACGACTTGCGCTTGGCCATGCCCTCGTACCAGGCCGCGAGCTTCGGACGGCCCTCGCGCCAGCGGTCCGCGGCATAGCGCAGATCGAGATAGCCGCAGGCGCAGCCCACGGCGATCTGGCCGATGGTCAGCGGGCCGTTGAGCGTGTCGGCTTCCTGCTCCAGCAAGTCCATCGAGCGATAGATCGCCTTGCGCTGCCGGTCGATCCAGGGCTGGTGCACCTTGTCGGCGGGGCGATTGGATTCCAGCCGCGCCAGGATCGCCGCGTCGAGGATGCCGTCAGCGATCGCCTGCTGGCGCAGCGCACGCCACCGTCCGTCG
>JAEULC010000369.1 GCA_016792605.1 Rhodospirillales bacterium | reverse complement strand
TGCCCGTGCCGGGGCGGGCCGTGCCGATCACCAGGAAGGGCGACTGGGCGATGAAGCGCCGGCAATGCGGATCGAGACGGTCGAGCTGCTTCAGCCGCGCCAGCTCGGACGGGTCGCCGTAGAGCGCGCGCAGCGAGGCTTCGTCGCAGATATCGCCCTGCGGCCCGGCGTCAATCTTGTCCATCCCGGAGCGCCGCCGGTCAGCCGTAGTGGATCCACATCAGGAACAGCAGGATCAGGACAACGACCACCATCCCCCAGACGAGGATCCGGTTGAAGACCTTCCAAGAATGCTCATGCGCCGCCATGTCGAAATCATGCGCGTCGCCGTGCGGCTGCTCAGCCATCCCCTGAAACTCCCCGATCAATGCGCCCTGACTGCGGGCGGCCTCGGCGCAAAATACGCCAGGGCGGTGTTTCCCGCCAAGGCCAAAGCCATTCGTCGCCATCACGAAATTTCCAGATTCCCAGACGCCCGTGGGGGCAATTTTCCGCGTTGCAACAATGGCTTCGGCATGTGACGGGGCGCACAAATCCATTGTGACCGGCCGCATCGTCGGCCGGGTGGGGGTTTGGTACGAAGGGGGCATGAACGACGGCGCGGCCGAGCGCCGGCCCTTGAGACCCGGAGGACACCATGGCCATCACTATCGCTCTCGCCTGCTCCCTCGTCGCCGCCGGATTGACGCTGCTGCTGGCCCGGATGGCCGCGCGCGCCGAGCAGGAGGACCAGCGGGTGGCCGTGCGCCGACGCCCCCAGGGATGGCGCGGCGCCTCCTACCGCCAAGCCTTCGGCGACGACCGCTGCAGCGCCGACTGACCGCCGCAGCCAAGCTTCGCTTCAGCCCGAAATTCGCATCGAGGCGCGCCGTGGAGCCTGGGGTTTCCAGGTAGGGAAGCCCCTTGCTCCTCCGCACCCGCGGCCCCCCGCCATTCCTCCCGCCCAATTGGCCAAGCCGATTGGGGATCGGCGCGGGGGCCGACCAATCTTCCGCGCGAGCGTCAGGCGATCCGGTCGCCCTCGGCCGTCGTGCGGTGCATGCGGCGGTGCATCTCAGCCGGGTAGTCGACCGAAACGTAGTGCCAGACGCACCGGTTCTCGAACATCACCACGTCGCCGACCCGCCAGCGGTGCCGGTAGATGTGCTCGGGCTGCGCCACGTGCTGGTAAAGATACTCGAGCAGGGGCTTGCTCTCGGCCTCGGTCATGTCGACGAAGCGCTCGGTGAAGGTGGGATTGACGAACAGGCCCTTGCGGCCGGTCGCTGGGTCGGTGCGAACCACGGGATGTTCGACCGGCGGCGCGATCTCCTTGATCGAGGCGTTGTAGGTATCCTTGTTGTGCCGCTCCTGCAGCACGCGCGCGGAATGCAGCGCCTTCATGCCCGCGAGCATCTTCTGCAGGCCTGGCGACAGGCGCTCATAGGCGCGCTGCACGTTGGCGAAGAGCGTGTCGCCGAAGCCTTCCTCGATCGCCTGGCAGTGCAGCACGGAGCCAAGCGGCGGCTTCTCGCTGAACGTGATGTCGGCGTGCCAGATGTCGTTGCGGCCGTTGAAGTACTGGCCGGCCTTGTGCTCGATCACCAGGATCTCGGGATAGCCGTCGAGCAGCGCCGGGTAGAGCGGGTGGGGCTTCACCGGCCCGAACATCTTGGTGAAGGCGATCTGCTTGTCCGGCGGCACGTTCTGGCCGCGGAACACGATCACGAGGTGATCCGACAGCGCCTGGCGGATCGCGTCCCTGGTCGCGGCGTCCAGCGGCTGCGCCAGGTCGACGCCCTGGATCTCGGCGCCGAGCGCGCCGTTGATGCGCTTGATCCGCATCGCGCCCGGCCCCGCGATGACCCCGAGCTTGCTGGCCTCGATCCCGTCCATCATCGCCGTTCTCCCACCGGTTCCCAGGCGGCAATGCTACGGCCGCGACGGGACGCCCGGCAAGGCGCGGAACCCGAGGGGCGATACGGCTTGTGGCCTCGATTTTCGCCTACTTGTCGATGTTTTCCGCCAGGATCGGCTCGCCCTGGAAGCGCTCGGCCAGCACCCAGCGATTGGTCGGCGTCGTCGGCGCGCCCTGCTGGAAGAACTTCATCGTGTTGTAGAAGAGGAAATGCTGGTCGCCGACCGCCTCGACGGTCGTGACCTGGTATTCATCCCAGATCCAATGATAGATCGTCGCCGTGGTGGTGACCGTGCCGACGTTGATGTCGGCCTCCTTCTTCTCCTTGCGGGCGACCTGCTTGCTGTTCACGACCATGCGCTTGGCCGGCTTGGCGCCATGCTTGGGGTCGGCCAGCGCCTCGCGCGCGGCGACGAGCAGCTTCTCGTCGGTCATGCCGGCGGGCGGCACGCGCACCAGCCCGACCGCCGCGCGATGCTTCTGCTCGTAGTCGGCGCGGGCGGCGGTCAGCGCCTGCTTCTGCTGCGCGCGGTCCGGCCCGTCCTTGCGACTCTGCGCGGCGTCGATTGCCGCGGCGGTGTCGACCGCCGCCAGGCCGCGGTCGAACTCCGCCAGCGCCGTCGCGCGGCGGCCCTCGCCGAGCAGGCGGTTGGCGCGATGGTCCTGCAGCGCCGGATCGGTCGCGGCGTGGAACTTCGCCGCCTCCAGCCCGCGCGCGATCGCCGCGTCGTTGGCCTGCGCCACCGCGCGCAAGGTATCGTCGGCCTGGCGCTGGCGCTCGGCGCCGGCCCAGGCGCGCAGGCGGTCGATGCGCTGGTCCTTGATGCCGGCGGCAGTCAGCTTGTCGAGCGTCGCCATGTCGGCGGCGGACTCCGCCTTGATCGCCACCAGCGACTTCACCAGCGCCGCAGCGGCCTCGGGCCCGGCCTCGGGCTTGAAGGCCTGCGCCGGCGGGACCGGGTTGGCGCGCACCCGCGCCTCGATCGCCGTGAGCTGGGCGTCGACATCGCCCAGGGCGCCGCCCTTGGCCTTCGCGTCCGCCAGCCTTGCGTCCAGCTTGCCGGCGATGGCGTCGAGATTGGCCTTCTCCTCGGCCACGCCCTGGGCGTCGGCGGGGAAGCCGTCGAGGTCGCCCCGGTTGTTGGCGACGCTGGCCTTGAGCGCCGCCGCCTCGCGCTCGTCGAGCAGGGTTTGCAGCGTCGCGCCGTCGACCCGCTGGCTGAGCGAGCGGATATTGCCCTGGACCCGGTTGAACCGCGCCTGGTCGCTGGAGGTGAGGCGGGAGGGCGTGGCGGCCGGGGCGGGCGCGCCGCCCGCCGTCGGCGGCGCTGCGCCCGGCGCGGCATTTGCGGTGTCCACGACCTTCTTCTGCAGGGCGTTGAAGCGCTGGACGGCGCCTTGCAGGCGCGGGTCGCTGGCGGGCGCGGTGCGCAGCCTGGTGCCGATCGCGCCCAGGTCGGTCATGTACTTGCGCCCGGTCGCCTTGTCGCCCGGCGCCATGGCCGCCGCCAGCCCCTCGAACCGGGCAATGTCCTGCAGCGCCTGGGTGACGACCGGGCTTTCGGCCTGGGCGACCTGTACCGGCCGTTCCGTCGCGCCCGCCATGGCGGACACGCACACCATCGCCGCGACCGCCCCTGCCGCGATCGCGCCCCATATCGAATGCCTGGCCACGAGCCTTCCCCCGTCGTCAATCCGCCCCACACGGAAGACTAAGCATCTTCGCCAGGACGGGCAACGCGGGCCGGTGGCGAGGGGCGCATGTATCCCTATGGGGTAATCGCCCCGCCGCCGATTTCCGGGTATGCTCCGCCCCGATGAGCGAAGCCGCCCCCCTGTTCTCGGTCCTGCGCCAGTCGGCCGACGCCGCGGTGGTCTCGGCGATCGAGGCGCTGGTGCGCGATGCGCCCGACCGCGCGCTCTGCCGCGTCAACGCCGTCGATTTCGCGCGCAAGCGCGGGCTGGACGAGGAGCTGGCGATTGCCGCCTTCCTGCACGCCGCGCGCCTCGGCCTGTTCGAACTCTCCTGGAACGTGCTCTGTCCGGGCTGCGGCGGGGTCATGCAGGCCGGCGCGTCGCTGAAGACCGTGCGCGCGCAGGAGTTCAACTGCACGCTCTGCGCCGGCGGCTTCGAGCCGACGCTCGACGAGATGGTCGAGGTGACGTTCACCGTCAGCCCGCGCGTGCGCCGGATCGCGGCGCACGATCCCGATACGCTGCCGGTTGCGGAATATTTCAG
>JAEULC010000360.1 GCA_016792605.1 Rhodospirillales bacterium | reverse complement strand
GCCGGCGCCTCGGCCGGCTTGTCGCCGCCGCCCATCTTCGCCTTGCGCTTGGCTGCGGCCGCGACGGCGGCCGTCAGGTCCTTCGACGAGCACAGCCCGATCTCGAGCGGATGGCGCGGCCGGATGTTCTGCATGTTCCAGTGCGAGCGGTCGCGCACCTTGGCGATCGTCGTCTTGGTCGTGCCGACCAGCTTGGCGATCTGGGCGTCGGTCAGCTCGGGATGGGTCTTGACCAGCCAGGCGATGGCGTCGGGCTTGTCCTGGCGCTTGGCGATCGGGGTGTAGCGCGGGCCCTTCTGGCGCGTGACCGGGCCGGGCAGGTCGCGCGGCGTCATCTTCAGCACCGCCTTGGGATCGCCCTCGCAGCGCTTGATCTCCTCGGCCGTCAGCTCGTGCGTGCCGATCGGGCTCATGCCCTGCATGCCGGTGGCCACCTCGCCGTCGGCGATGGCCTGGACCTCGAGCTCGTGCAGGCCACAGAACTCGGCGATCTGGCCGAAGGTCAGGGTGGTGTTCTCGACCAGCCATACGGCGGTCGCCTTGGGCATCAACGGGCTGGCCATGACACGCTCTCCATGCGGACGGTATCGCCGGGCCGCGCCAGCGTCCCGGCACGTCACCCGCAGCAATATCGATGGGGTAATGGCCTCTATATAGGGCGGTTCCCGGGCGGCCGCCACCGAAAGCTGCGGAAAAACCGTTAAACCCTTAAATCGTCAGCACGATCTTGCCGATATGGGCGTTGGTTTCCATCAGGGCGTGGGCCTCGGCGGCCGCGGCCAGGGGGAAGCGGGCGTGGACCAGGGGCTTGATCCGGCCGGCGGCCACATGGGGCCAGATCTGGGCCTCGACCGCCCGGGCGATCGCGCCCTTCTCGGCCACCGAGCGCGGCCGGAGCGTCGAGCCCGTGACCGTCAGGCGCTTGCGCATCACCGGCTCGATGTTGAACTCGACCTTCCCGCCGCGCAGGAAGGCGATGTAGACGAGCCGGCCCTCGACCGCGAGGCAGTCGATGTTCTTCGCGAAGTAGTCGCCGCCGACCATGTCGAGGATCACGTCGACGCCGCGCTTGTTCGTGGCTTCCTTCACGACAGCGGCGAAGTCCTCTGATTTGTAGTCGATCGCGCGGTCGGCGCCGAGGTCGCGGCAGGCCTTGGCCTTTTCCGCGCCGCCCGCGGTCGCGAACACGACAGCGCCCCAGGCCTTGGCCATCTGGATCGCCGTCGTGCCGATGCCGCTGGTGCCGCCATGGACCAGCAGCGTTTCGCCCTTCGCCAGGCGCCCGCGCTCGAACACGTTGGTCCAGACCGTCATCACCGTCTCGGGCAGGCAGGCCGCCTGTTCGAGCGACAGGCCCTTCGGCACCGCCATGCACTGCGCTTCCGGCGCGACGCAGAACTGGGCGTAGCCGCCGCCGGCGACCAGCGCGCAGACCGGGTCGCCGACCTTGAAGCGCGCAGCACCGGCGCCCAGCGCCGTGACCGTGCCCGCGACCTCGAGGCCGGGAAGATCGGTCGTGCCCGGCGGCGGGTTGTACATGCCCTTGCGCTGCAGCACGTCGGGCCGGTTCACGCCCGCGGCCGCGACCTGGATCAGCACCTCGCCCTCGGCCGGCTTCAGCGTCGGGCGCGTCGCGGGCTTCAGCACCTCGGGCCCGCCGGGCGTGGAGATCTCGACGCAGGACATGGTCGCGGGGATGGACATCGGCGGCGTCTCCCGGAAAGGGCGGGCGGGTTGATGGCGGATTGGAGCGCTGGTCTAATACGCGGCAGTGGTGACTGGCAACCTCGGGAGCGCGGCCATGGAACTCGACGACCTCGAACCCCGGCACGGCAAGAAGAAGGTGGTGCCGGTCAACCTGCAGGGCATGGATATCGCGGAGATCGAGGACTACATCGCCGGGCTCAAGGCCGAGATCGAGCGCGCCCAGGCGATGATCCAGTCGAAGAAGGCCGTCCTGGCGGGCGCCGCCGCGCTGTTCAAGAAGCCCTAGGCCTGCGCCGCAGCACGAACAGCAGCCAGCCGAGCGGCCCCAGCATCAGCACCAGGAAGATCCAGCCGACCCTGGGGCTGAACGGGCATTCCGCGCCCGGCGCCGACCGCCACGGGCCCGCCGTCCGCGACAGGCAGACATGGAGCAGCGGCAGCCCCCAGAACAGCCCCAGAACGATCCAGCCGGTCTCGATGCCCATGGCGGTCGCCTCTTTCCCGGGCCCATGATTGGTTGCGGCAACCGGCCGAGCTTAACACCCCGTGCGCATTGCACAATCCGCCCCGGCGGCCAAGGACTGGCAGCCATGCAGGACGGGGAATCGGGTAGGAAACCTGTGGAAAAGGCCCTATAAGACGGCGCTCAAATTCAGCGCAAACAACCCCCGCGAGTCGGGGCGGAAGGACTGGGGTGGAGGTCATGCTGAAGGGAAAGGTGGCGATCGTCACCGGCTCGACCAGCGGGATCGGCCTGGGAATCACCGAGGTTCTGGCGGCGCAGCAGTGCGACGTGATGATGAACGGCTTCGGCGACGAGAAAATGATCGCCGCGCTGCAGGCAAAGCTTCATCGCCAGTACAAGGTCAAGATCGGCTACCACGGCGCCGACATGACGCAGCCCGACGAGGTGCAGGCGATGGTCAAGGCCACGCGCCGCGAGCTGGGCTCGGTCGATATTCTCGTCAACAACGCCGGCATCCAGCACGTCGCCTCGATCGAGGAATTCCCGCGCGCGAAGTGGGACCAGGTGATGGCGATCAATCTGAGCGCGCCGTTCCATGCGATCCAGGCCGCGATTCCCCACATGCGCAAGAAGAAGTGGGGCCGCATCGTGAATATCGCTTCCGCGCACGGGCTCGTGGCGTCGGTCAACAAGTCGGCCTATGTCGCCGCCAAGCACGGCCTCGTCGGCCTGACCAAGGTCGCGGCGCTCGAGCTCGCGGGCTCGGGCATCACCTGCAACGCGATCTGCCCCGGCTGGGTGCTGACGCCGCTGGTGCAGAAGCAGATCGACGAGAAGGCCCACGACAAGAAGATCAAGGTCAAGGAAGCCGAGATCGAGCTGCTGTCCGAAAAGCAGCCCTCGAAGCAGTTCGTGACGCCGGAGCAGATCGGCAAGCTGGTGCTGTTCCTGTGCTCGAGCGGCGCCGACCAGATCACCGGCTCGAGCCAGTCGATCGACGGCGGCTGGACCGCGCAGTAGCCGGCAATACCGGCATCTTCGCCAGGATGTAGTCCGGCAAGGGCCGACGGCCGCCCTGACGCTCGGACTATCTTTTCGCCAACATCCCGCTGCGGCCAGCCATGCGCCAGAGGCATGGCATATGCGCGATTCATGAGGGATGGAAACTCGGCGTGTCCATTTACATTGCTTCTAAGTCGTAGTTGCTTTCGAACCAGGGAGAGCGCTCATCGCTTAACATCGTCATGCACCCGATCATCCCCGCCGCCCCGACCCTCCACACGCTCCCCAATCCGCCCAAGGGCTCCCCCATGGCGTCGTCCCTGGGCGCCGCGCGCCTGTTCGGCGCCGCGGCCCTGGTCGCGGTCGGCTACATGGACCCGGGCAACTGGGCGACGGACATCGCCGGCGGCGCGTCCTTCGGCTACAGCCTGCTCTTCGTGGTCGCCGGCGCGAGCCTGGTGGCGATGGCGCTGCAGGCCCTTGTCGTGCGGGTGACGGTGGCGACGGGCCAGGACATCGCGACGCTGTTCGGGCGCGCCTTCCCCCGGCCGGTCGCGCACGGCCTCAGGCTCGCGGGCGAGCTCGCGATCCTGGCGACCGCCGTTGCAGAGCTCGTCGGCGGCGCGATCGCGCTCCACCTGCTCTTCGGCCTCGCGATTCCGGCGGGCATCGTGCTGACCGCGGCCGGCACGTTCGGCGTGATCGCGCTCGCGCGCGGCGAGTCGAGCCTTCACGAGCGCATCGTCAACGCGCTGCTTGCGGTCGTCGCCCTGTCCTTCCTAGTGCTGCTGGTCGAGGCCAAGCCCGACTGGAGCGCGGCGGCCGAGGGCCTGAAGCCCGATCTCGGCGCGCTCACGGATCCGGCGGCGCTCTACCTCGCGCTCGGCATCCTCGGCGCGACGATCATGCCGCACAATCTCTACCTGCA
>JAEULC010000332.1 GCA_016792605.1 Rhodospirillales bacterium | reverse complement strand
GGGGGGTGGGGCCGCCGGCGCTGGCGCCGGCCGGGGGTTGGCGGGGCCCCGGGGGGCCGGCGCGACCGGGGCCGGCGCCGCCGGGGGGGCGCGGGGGCCGGGCGCCGGGGCCGGGGCCGCTACTGGCGGCGGGGGCGGGGGCGGGGCGGCAGCCACCGCGGGCGCGGCGCCGGTGCCGGTCGCCGAGGCGAGCTTGCATTCCAGCGCCGCGTTGTTGCTGTCCTTGTACTTCCAGGCGATCGGGAACCTGATCTGCGGCGCGTACTGGGTCTGCATCGACGAGGAGTAGAGTTCGGCCCAGCGATCCTCGTTGACGATCACGACTCCGAGATCGCCCAAGTCCCGGTTGTAGACGACCTCGCGCCCCAGCACGGAGACCCGGTAGTTCCACGAGATGCGGGTAGAACTGCCGCGCCGCTCGGTGACGTAAGTCGAGATGTTCGTGCCCGCGGCCAGCGGCCGCAGCGCCGACATGGCGCCGGTGCCGCTCATGGTCCGCTCGTTGCCGCCGATGGTTTCCTTGTCGATGATCGTCGTTGGGATGGCGTGGATCGGCTTTTCGTAACTATTGCGCTGGCCGGCGGTCTGGACCTCGACCTTGATCGTATCCTTGTCACTGGCGACGATCCTGTAGTCCTCGTTATAGGACTTGCCGTCGCCGGAGGTGCAGGTGAAGCTGTATTGCGCGCCCGCGAGCGGCGGCTCGATTCCGCCCGACGGCGAAGGAGTCTGGGCGTCGACCGTGCAGGGCAACGTATGCGCCGCGAGGGCGGCGGTCACGGCAAGGGCCAATCGCGAATGCATGAAGCGTCTCCCCAACGACGATTTTGCGCGTCGACCCGACCGGAGCCCTTCGGCGACCAGGCAGGCTTCGCGTGAGCATGGGCGATCAGGAAACCATCCGAACGATGGCGGAAGGGCGACGGAAGATCAACCGTCTCGTCGCCCTGGTCCTGGTACTACTGCTGGTTTTTACCGTGTCGCCGTCCCGTGCCGACGAAGAGCTGGCGCTGACTTGGCAGCGCGCGCATGTCGGCCTGCCGCGCCTCTATCCCGGCGGCCGCCCGACGCTGGGTCTCGTGCGCGACCCCGACGTGCAGGCGGCGCTGGCGGCGGTGCCGGCCGATCTCCGAGTGCCGGCGATCCTGCTGATGCATGGCTGCAGCGGCCTGGGCGCGGAGGAGGAGAGCGCCAAGCTGTTCCTGATGGACCAGGGCTACCCCGTCTTCCTGCCCGACAGCTTCGCCAGGCCCGGGCGGCGGTCGAACTGCGCCGTCGGCACGGCCACGACTGCCTACGCGCCCGAGGCGCCGGGGCTGCGGCTGTCCGAACTGGACTATGCGCTGGAGAAGATAAGCGCCCTCGGCTTCGTCGACCGCGTGTTCCTGCTCGGCTACAGCGAGGGCGGGCTTGCGGTCGCGAGCGTCGAGCGGAGCCCGGTGCCGATCGCCGGCATCGCGATCACCGCCTGGCATTGCCAGGGCCGCGACGGCTATGTCGGGATCAAGGCGCCGCGCGACGTGCCGGTGCTGGCCATTCTCGGCGACAACGATCCCTGGTACCGCAGCCGGGGCGGCCGGCACTGCGGCGAGGTGTTCGGCGACCGGCCCGACGCCAGCTCGATCGTGCTGCCCGGCAACGCGCACCAGATCTTCACCTCGCCGAACGTCGCCAACGCCGAGCGCGCGCGCGACGCGGTGTTGGCGTTTCTGAAGGCGCGCTGACGCGGCAGCGCCGCCCGCCCACGATCAGTCGCCGCCGAGCTCGACGACTTCGCTGACCACGGCGCAGCCCGGGTCGTGCTGCAGGCACAGCGCCAGCGCCTCCTGGCGGATGCCGTCGATCGGCTGCGCGTCCGCGCGCCAGGCGAAGGCGCCGCGCGGCCCGAGCGCGAAGGACTTGTTCGGCTGCGGGGCCGAGACATAGGCGCGGAACGCCGCCATGCCGCGCTCCGACAGCCCGTCGGGCGGCGCCGGAAGCGCCCGCGGCGGGCTTGCCGGCAGGCCCAGGCGCCGCAGGAAACCGTCGAGCACCGGGCGCCACCGCTCGACGCCGTCGACGAACAGCCGGTGGCCGTCGTCGCGGAACGGCGGCAGCATCGCCAGCTCGGCCGCAGCGCCGCCCGCGCGGTAGGCCTGGAACATCGCTCGGGCCAGCTCGGGCGGGAAGCTCAGGTCGTTCTCGGCATAGATCCACAGTGCGGCAATGCGCGTCGCGCGGCCGAACTGCGCCACCGCCGCGACCAGCTTGTCGGGCTCGCAGACCGCGTTGCGGTCGGCGAAGCGCCCGCGCCCGCCGGCGAAGTTGACGATGGCCGCGAGCCCCGGCGGCGGCTGGGCGCCGAGCGCGAGCGCCGCGAAGCCGCCGGCCGACTGTCCCACGACAATCACGCGGCGTGCGTCGACATGCGGCTGCGCCGCCATCGCCCGCACCGTTTCGTGCAGGTCGCGCGCCGACTCCATGCCGGCCTCGGCGTAGCGGCTCTGGCCGCAGGGGCCGGTGGTCTCGGCGAAGCCGCCTTCCGACGCGCCGAAGCCGCGGCGCATCACCACGACGGCGGCGAAGCCGTGCCGCGCCAGCTCGGTCGCGACCGTGCCGTACTGCTCGACCGTGTATCGCTGGCGCTGGCCGGTGGTCGCCGGCGTGCCGTGCGCGATCACCGCGAGCGGGAACGGGCCCATGCCGCGCGGGCGGATCTCCATCGCTTCAAGCGCCAGCACCTGGCCGTCGAACATCGCCGGCAGGCGGAAGAAATGCCGGAGCAGCGGCGGCTCGCCCTGGGCGCGGGCAAGCGACGGCGCGAGCAGCAGCAGGGCGAGAAGCAGCAGCCTCAGCGATCGGCGACCCATGTCTCCTCGTGGACGATCGTGCAGGGGCGGCCCGCCTTGGCGCAATTCTCCGTCGCCACCTTGCGCGCCTCGTCGATCGATGTCGCCGAGGCGGCCCAGCCGAACGGGCCCTGGCCGGAATTGGCGAAGGCCTTGAACGGCATCGGCGAGGCGGCATAGAGGCGGAAGGCCGCCTGGCCGTTGGCGCCCAGCCGCTCCGGCATGGGCGGGGGCGCGGCCGCGGGCAGGGCCGGCAGGCCCAGCCCTTTCAGGAAGGCGTCGACCGGCGCGTCCCACTGTGCTGCGCCGCGCGAGAACACGCGGTGCCCGTCCTGGTCGACCGGCGGCAGCATCGCCAGCGACGCCTTGCCGCCGGCGCCGGTGAAGGCCCGATGCATCGCGCGCGCCAGGTCTGGTCCGAACACCCGGTCGTTCTCGGCATAGACCCAGAGCGTCGGCAGCTTGCCCTGCGCGCCGAAGGCGCGGACGGTGTCTACCAGCCGGTCCTTCTGGCAGACGTCGCCGGGAATGGCCGGATTGCCGCCGCGTCCGCCGGCGAAATTGATGACTCCGACGACGCCCGGCGGCGGCATGGTCGCCAGCGCCAGGGCGGTGACGCCGCCGACCGATTCGCCGACGACCAGGATGCGGCTGCGGTCCACGCCCGGCCGCGCCGCCGCCGCCGCGACGATGGCCGCCAGGTCGCGCGCGCCGCCCTTGCTCGCCTCGAGGTAGCGCGTCGCCTCGCAGGTCCCGTCGTACTCGGCATAGGCGCCCTGCGAGGTGCCATAGCCGCGCCGCATCGCCACGACGCTCACGAAGCCGCGGCGGGCGAAGGCGGCGGCGTGGGCCGTCATGCCCAGGGCGGACTGCGCGCGGCGCTTCTCGTCGCCACTGTCCTTGCCGTGGGCGATGACGGCCAGGGGGAACGGGCCCGGCCCGCGCGGTCGGATCTCCATGGCCTCAAGCCGCGCCGGGGCGCGGTCGATCGTCGTCGCCATCTCGAACTGGCTGCGCAGGAGCGGCGGCTCGCCGACGGCGGCGTCCGCGACGGACGCCAGGGCGACGAACAAGATCAGGAATCGAAACAGCCTCATGCCGTCCTCATGCTCGACCGCCCTCACGTTCGCTCACATCGGGGCGATGGTCCAGCCGCCGGTTCGCCCGGTACTTGCCCCGGGCAGGCCGCGCGCCTATAGCACCCTGCCATGAGCATGCCTTCGCGCCCCTTTCCGTGGCACCAGCCCGTCGTCCTGGTTCTTGCGGCCAGCATCCTCGTCGTCGGCACGGCGGTCGCCTCGCAGTATATCGGGGGGCTCGAGCCCTGCATCCTCTGCTATTACCAGCGCTATCCCTGGTATGCGGTGATCGGGATCGCGATCCTGGCCCTGGTGGTGTCGAACAGGACCGCGGTCGACAGGCCGCGGGCGGCGCTGCTCGGCCTCTGTGCGCTGGTCTTCGTCGTCGGCACGGGCATCGCCGTCTACCACGTGGGCGTCGAGCACAAGGTGTTCGAGGGCCCGGCCGCCTGCGGCTCGGTCACGATCACCGGCCAGTCGATCGATGCCTTGCGCGCGCAGCTGGTAGGCAAGCCCGTCGTGCGCTGCGACCAGCCGGCCTGGACGCTGTTCGGCGTCTCCATGGCCGGGTACAATCTGGTCGCCTCGGTGGCGATGGCCCTGTTGTCGGGCCTGTTCGCGCGCCGGGCGTGGACCGGCCGGCCGTGATCGGCCGGCGCTGGAAGGGACGCACATGAACCAGTTGCCGGGTGGCCTGACGCCGGAACAGACCATCGACCGCATCGTCCGCGTCGACCAGGCCGGCGAGTATGGCGCCGTGCGGATCTACGAGGGCCAGCTTGCGGTGCTGCCCGAAGGTCCGGCCAAGGACGCGGTGCGCCACATGCTGGCGCAGGAAAAGGCCCACCTGGCCGCGTTCGACAAGCTGATGGTCGAACGCCGGGCGCGGCCGACCGCGCTTCAGCCGCTGTGGCATGTCGCGGGCTTTGCGCTGGGTGCGGCGACGGCGCTGCTCGGCCCGCGCGCCGCCATGGCCTGCACCGTGGCGGTGGAAGAAGCGATCGACGAGCACTATGCCGACCAGGCGAAGACGCTGGGCACGGACGAGCCCGCCCTGCGCCAGACGATCGAGAAGTTCCGCGGCGAGGAACTGGAGCACCGCGACACGGCGCTGGCGCACGAGGCCGAGCGCGCGCCGGCCTATCCGGTGCTGTCCGCCGCGATCAAGTCGGGCTCGCGCCTGGCGATCTGGCTGTCGGAGCGGATCTGATGAACGACGCGGGCGTGCCGACGACGCCCGTTGGCGCCAATGGGGGCGGGCTGATCCTGCCCTACAAGGGTACATATCCGACCATCGGTAAGGACGTGTTCATCGCGCCCAACGCCACGGTGATCGGCAACGTGTCGATCGGCGCCAATTCCAGCGTCTGGTTCAACGTGCTGATCCGCGGCGACGACCACTGGATCAAGATCGGCGAGCGCACCAACCTGCAGGACGGCACGGTCGTCCACCTGAGCAAGGACACGGCGCCGACTTTCATCGGCTCGGACATCACGATCGGCCATGGCTGCATCATCCATGGCTGTACGCTCGAGGACGGCTGCATGATCGGCATCGGCGCCATCGTGCTGGACGGGGCGATCGTCGAGAAGGGCGCCATCGTGGGCGCCGGGGCGGTGGTTCCCCCGGGCAAGCGGGTGCCGGCCGGCGAGATGTGGGCCGGCTGCCCGGCCAAGAAGGTCCGCGACGTAAGGCCCGAGGAATTCGGCCATCTGGCCCGCAATGCGACCCACTACTGCGGCCTCGGCGAGGAATACCTGAAAATGCGCCGGGCCCTGGTTCCGGGGATGTAAAGAAGGCCCTTTTGTTTCAAGGGGCTTGGCCGGAACTGCGTGCCGCCCGACCTTGACTCCCCGGGCCCGTCGCCCTATCCAAAGCCCCAAATCCAGCAATCGCGTGCCAGAAGGTCGGTTTATGTCGAACATCGGAGTGCCGGTGGAGCGCCGCAAGAGCGTGGCGGTCAGGATCGGCAAGGTCACCATGGGCGGGGACGCCCCGGTCGTGGTCCAGTCCATGACCAATACCGACACGGCGGACATCGAAAGCACCGTCAAGCAGGTCAAGGCACTGGCCGAGGCCGGCTCGGAGATCGTGCGCCTGACGGTCAACAACGAGGAAGCCGCGGCGGCCGTGCCGCATGTGCGCGAGAAGCTCGACAAGCTGGGCTGCGACGTGCCGCTGGTCGGCGACTTCCACTATATCGGCCACAAGCTTCTGACCGAGTACCCGGACTGCGCCAAGGCGCTGGCCAAGTACCGCATCAACCCCGGCAATGTCGGCTTCCGCGAGAAGAAGGACAAGCAGTTCGGGATGATGGTCGAGGTCGCGATCAAGAACGACCGGCCGGTCCGCATCGGCGTCAACTGGGGCAGCCTCGACCAGGAATTGCTGACCGAGATGATGGACCTGAACGTAAAGTCCAACGCGCCCAAGGACACGTTCGAGGTGATGCGCGAGACGATGATCGTCTCGGCGCTGCAGAACGCCAAGGCGGCCGAGGAGATCGGCCTGCCGCGCAACAAGATCGTGCTGTCGGCCAAGGTCAGCTCGGTGCAGGACCTCGTCGCGGTCTACACCGGCCTCGCCGCGCGCTGCGACCATGCGCTGCACCTGGGCCTGACCGAGGCCGGCATGGGATCGAAGGGCATTGTCGCGTCCGCGGCCGCGCTCGGCATCCTGCTCCAGCGCGGCATCGGCGACACGATCCGCGTGTCGCTGACGCCCGAGCCGGGCGGCGACCGCAC
>JAEULC010000272.1 GCA_016792605.1 Rhodospirillales bacterium | reverse complement strand
GGTCGCAACGCTGGAGCGCGCGATCCCGGCCTAGCGTTTGCGCGCCTCGGCCAGCAGCGTGTCGATCCGCGTCCGCATCGCCTCTGCCTGGCGCGACAGCTCGCTCGCCTGGCCAAGCACCTCCCTGGCGGTGTCGCCGGATGCGCCGGCCGCGGTGCTGACGCCGGCGACGTTCCTCGACACTTCCTGGGTGCCGTGCGCGGCTTCCTGCACGTTGCGGCCGATCTCCCTGGTCGCGGCCGCCTGCTCCTCGACCGCCGAAGCGATGGAGGAGGCGATCGTGTTGGCCTCGCCGACCGTCTTGGCGATCGCATCGATGGCGTTCACGGCGTCGGCGGTCGAGCGCTGGATGCCGGCGATCTGGCGGCCGATATCGTCGGTGGCGCTCGCGGTGCGGGTGGCCAGGATCTTCACTTCCGACGCAACCACGGCGAAGCCCTTGCCGAATTCGCCGGCGCGCGCCGCCTCGATCGTGGCGTTGAGCGCCAGCAGGTTGGTCTGGGCGGCGATGCCGTTGATCATCTTCACCACGTCGCCGATCTTCTCGGCCGCGTCAGCCAGCGTCCGGACCGTGTCGTTCGCCTTGCCGGCCCGGTCGGCCGCGGTCCTGGCGACCCCGGCGGCGCTTGCCGCCTGTCGTCCGATCTCCTGGATCGACGTGGTCAGCTCGTCCGTGGCGCCGGCGACGGCGCGGACGTTCTGGGTGGTCTGCTCGGCGGCGGCGGCGGCCGCAGTGGCCTGTCGGCCGACATCCTCGGCGTTGCGCGTCATGCTCTCGGCGTTGGCGCGCATCTCGGTCGCGGCGGCCGACACGGTCTGGACGACGTCGCGGACGTTCTCCTCGAAGCGGTCGGTCATCTCGATCTGCTTGGTGACGACCGACCAGGTCAGCATCGGTCCGATATAGCCGCCCTTCGCGTCGAGGATCGCGTCGACATTCAGGTCCAGCACCTCGGTGCCGAGCCGGATCGTCGCCTTGTGCGGCAGCTTCGTCGGGTCGGACAGCAGGCGGTGCTGGTGGCCGGGATTCTTGTGGAAGATGTCGATGCTCTTGCCCTGCATCTCCTCCACCTTGACCGGCAGCAGGTGCTCGATCCGCTTCAGCGTGGTGATGCTGGTCTTGTTGAGATAGGTGATGGTGAAATCCTTGGGGTCGGCCAGCATCACGTTGATCGGCATGATGTCGAGCATCCGCATCAGCCGCGCCGTGTGCTCGTCCGCCTTCACCTTGTCGGTGACGACCGACCAGGTGAGCATGGCGCCGACATAGCGTCCGTCCGTGTCGTTGAGCGGCGACACCAGCAGCTCCAGAGTTTCGCCGCCGACGCGGATCCGCGCGCGATGCGGCAGGTTGGCCGGGTCGGCCAGCATGCGTCGCTGGTGGTCGGGATGCTTGTGGAAGATGTCGATGCTCTGGCCGACGATCTCCTCGGCCGTGCACGGCAGGACGCTCTCGATCGTCTTCAGGGTCCTCAGCGTCGCCTTGTTGGCGTAGTTGATGCGAAAGTGCTCTAGGTCGCAGGTCATGACGTTGACCGGCATGTCCTCGACCATCTGCCGCAGCAGGCGATCGTCGATGGCGACGACGGGCGGTGCTTCCTTGAGAGCCAGGCTCGTGCGCATGACGCGTCCCTCTCCAATAGCGTCGTTTAGCGCATCCACCTTCCGGGAATATGGTTAATTCCGTTTTAATTGCATTCTATAACAGAAGGTCATTCTAATATAGAACCGAAGATATAGTACGGGATTACTTTCGGGCGTGGGTCACACCGAATCCAGCGCCACGACCGGGTCGCGCGCGCCCGATTGCATGCGCTTTGCGTGCATCGCGGCGATCGGCGCGGCGGGCGAGTCCGGCGCCACCTTGGCGAAGATCTCCGCCGCCGCGGTATTGCCGTCGCGCAGCATCCGGTAGGCGTCCATGTAGGTGCGGAACCAGGGCAGCGCCGAGCTGTCCTTGTCGACCGGCGTATAGGCGTCGATCCGGCTCTGCTTGCCCTTCAGCCGCAGCGTGCCCAGCGGCAGGAAGATGACGCGCTTGCACTGCCGTGCCGTCGCCTCGCTGACGCAGATCTGCGTGCCCAGGAACTTGTTCGCCGATTCCAGCCTGCTGGCGGTGTTCACCGTGTCGCCCATCGCGGTGTAGTTGTCGCGCTGCGAGCCGCCGAAATTGCCGATGATGGCGATGCCGGAATGCACCCCGATCCTGGTCGGGCCGAGCTTCACGCCGTATTCCTTCTGCGCGATCTCGCGATAGTCCTCGGTGAATTTCCGGATCGCCATGGCGCAGTCGACCGCCGCCGATCCGTGGTCGGGCAGCGGCAGCGGCGCGCCGAAGATCGCCACCACTGCATCGCCGATGAACTTGTCGATCGTGCCGCCGTTCTTGATCACCAGCTCGCAGATCCCCTCGAAGTACCTGCTCATCACCGACACCAGCAGGCGAGGATCGATCGATTCCGACATGACGGTGAAGTTTTCCATGTCGGTGAACAGCAGCGTCAGCTCGCGCGTCTCGCCCTCGGTGACGAGCGCCGAGGGGTCTTCGAGCAGCTGCTTGACCACCTTGGCGTCGGTGCTGCGGCCGAAGGCGTCGCGGATGAAGCGCTTCTTGTCGCGATAGCGGCCAGCGACATAGAGCGAGCCCACCGTCACCGCGCCCAGGAAGGCGATGACCGGCGCCACCAGCGGCAGCAGCGGGCCGCTGAAATAGAGCGGCAGGCTGACGATCGCCACGAACAGGCCGACGACGAAGGCGACGGCCAGCGCCTTGATCCAGCCCTTGGTCTCGAGAAGGATCAGCGCCATGGCCACCAGCGCCGACAGGATGGTCAGCAGGATCTCGGTGGTGCGATCGACGCGCGGCAGCGTCCGGCCGTCGAGAAGCTGCGACAACGCCTGGGCATGGATCACCACGCCGGGCAGCGAGCCTGCGCCGTGGCCAAGCACCGTCGCCAGCGGCGTGCGGTGCCGGTCGGCGTCGGGCAGGTCGGCGCCGATCAGCACGATCTTGTCCTTGAACAGCTCGGGCGGCAGCACGGGCACGAGCTGCGCCTCGTAGCGCAGGAACATCGGCTCGGAGATCTTGTTGCGGGTCAGGTAGTTGAGGCCGATCGTCCGGCGCGGCGGGTTGGCGCCGACCTGGGCGGCGACGGCGCCGGGGAAGCCGAGCTCGAACTGCTTGGTGAACTCGTCCTCGCGCCCGGGATAGATCGCGCGGATCGTGCCGTCCTTGTCCGACTCGAGCGTCACGTAGCCCCGCCGCACGCGCACGCCCTCGAAGAAGCCCTCGAGCGTCTGGGCCTGCTTGCGCGTCAGGCCCTCCTCGAATCCGGCCCAGGCCACCACGGGCGCGACCGGCCAGCCGTTCAGGGCGGCCCTGAGCGCGTCGTCCTTCTCCTTGATCGTCGGCTGGTCGAACAGAAGGTCGACGCCGACGACCTGGGCGCCCTTGGCGCGGAGCTGGTTGATGGTGTCGGCGAGCAGATCGCGGTCGACTGGCTGGCGGTACTCCAGCGTCGCCAGCGTCTCCTCGGTGATCGTCACGACGACGATGCCGGGGTGCGGCTCGGGCTGGCCCTTGGAAAGGGCGGTGAGGCGGAAGTCGATCAGCCACTGCTCGGCGATCGACAGGAAGTCGAGGTTGCGGACCGCGGCGATGCTGATGCCGGCGATGGCGACCGCGATCGCCGCCAGCGTGACCAGGTCCTTCCAGTTGAAGTCCCCGAGGCCGGGCAGGGTCCGCTTGGGACCCTGCGTCTTGGCCGTCGGGGCCGATTTGGTCTTGCTGGCGCCTGCCGCCTTGGCCTCGCTCATCGAACCCTGTCCCCCAAGCTTGGCCGCGGCGGAGTTTCGCAGCCGGTCCTACGAACCCAGATTCATTACCTGAACTCGGCGGTTGATGTCGCGCTCGGGATTTGCCGGGTCCAGCGGCTCGCTTTCGCCCTTGCCGACGGTCACCAGCCGGGCCCGGTCGACCTTGTGGGCCGCGACTAGGTAGTCCATCGCCGACCTGGCGCGGCGCTCGGAGAGAGCCTGGTTGTAGGCGTCGCTGCCCTTGCTGTCGGTATGGCCCTCGAGCATGAAGCGGTTGCCCTTGAGCCGGTCGGAGTTCAGCGCCTGGCCGAGATTGTCCAGGATCTGCCGGCCCTGGGGCGTGAGCTGGTCCGAGTTGAAGGCGAACATGATGTTGATCGCCACGGCCGCGACCGCCTGGGTCGGCGCGCCGGCAGCGGGCGCGGCGGCGGCGGCCGGCGTCGTTGCCGGCTTGGCGGCCGGAGCGGCGGTGGGGGCCGGGGCCGCGACCGTGGTCGCCGCCGGAGCCGCGGCGGGCTTCTGGTTTCCGAGCGTGATGCCGCGGAAGCGGACGGTCGAGGCGGGGGCGGCGCTGCCCTTGGGCGCCAGGGCGTCCTCGAGCTGCTTGGCCGAGGGGTTGCCCTGCAGCACCTGCAGCTCGGTCGCCGCGGCGGGGGCGTTGGCAGCCAGGATCAGGCCGAGCGCGCCGGCGAGGGACAGGGCGAGGAAGCGGATATTGGTCTTGTTCATGGTGTCTACTCCCTAGGCAATTCGGTGGTCGGGGCGATGGGGCGGCCTTCGCGGTCGGCCGCCCCTGCCTTGCTTATTCCGTCACGATGATCGGCATGGACGCCGTGGCGATGTTCACTTCCGGGACGCGCTTGAAGACGTCCATCAGCGAGTTCGCCATCTTCGCCGGCACGGTATTGAAGCCCGGCTTGGCGATTTCCGCCGGCAGTTGCTTCGTCGGGTCGCGGTCCAGCGCGAAGCACTGCACTTCGGACGTGCCCGCCGGGCCGGTCAGCTGCATCGGCGAGTCCCAGGCCGGCGACGGGATCGATTGCGCGCTGCCGACCTGCGCCGTGCGTTCGAACTGGCTCGGGAAGATCTTGGTCACCTCGCCCTGGACGTCGCGGTAGAAGCAGT
>JAEULC010000256.1 GCA_016792605.1 Rhodospirillales bacterium | reverse complement strand
GGTGCGCTGCGGCGTGCCTTTCGTGGTCTGGTATTCGAGGTCGCCGGCAAGCTGCGCCTCGGCCAGCCCGTCGATCACGCGCTCGATGCGCCGGTCCTCCTCCGCGCGCGCGGCGCTGAGCGCGTGGCGGTCCTCGTAGAGTACCTGGTCGAGGCCGGTGACGGCGAAGGGCTTGGCCTCGATGCGCCCGAACCAGATGCGGTCGCCGAGGACGAGATGGTTCAGCGTGCGATGGATGGAGCCGAAGAAGGCCTGGCGGTCGGCGTAGTAGGCCTGGTCGTCGAGCAGGGCGCAGGCGGCGTAGAGGCGCTGGTTGGCCCAGGCGTTGTAGCGGGCGAAGGTCTTGAACTGGTCCAGCAACGAAAAACTCCCGGGGACGGTGGCCGTCCCCGGGAGCCTAAACCCTGATGGCGGGCGTCAGAAGTCCTAGAGGCGCCAGAAGGCCTTGCCGGCCTCGTGGTCGGCCGCGGCGCGGCTGAGGCCGATATCGGCCAGCAGGCTGGCGTCGAGTTCGGCGAGCTGGCGGCGCTGCGTCGCGCGGTCCTGCCACGCCAGCAGCCGGTCGACCAGGCGGCCCCCGGCGCTCAGGGAGGCGCTCGGGGCGGCGGCCTGACGGTGGAACAGGCTACCGGTCCAGGACGCGGGATGCAGGGACGACAGGTTGAACTCGGTCATGGCACAAATCCTTCTTATTATTCGAGTACGAACGGTCTGCTTGACCGGTTCGCCTCAGTGATCCTGGAGCGGGTTTTTACGCGCGATTCTGCTTGCCGACAAACGACGCTTTCTAATATGGTTCATTAGATAATCTAATGATGATAACGAGCCGTTAACCGCCATGTCGCGCTTCCTGCCGCCGCTAAATGCCTTGCGCGCCTTCGAATCCGCCGGGAGGCACCTGAGCTTCACCCGGGCGGCGGCCGAGCTGAACGTCACCCAGGCCGCGGTCAGCCACCAGATCAAGGCGCTGGAGGAGCGGCTGGGCCTGACCCTGTTCAAGCGCCAGAACCGCCGCCTGCTGCTGACCGATGCCGGCCAAGCCTACCTGCCCGCGGTGCGCGACACCTTCGAGGGCCTGGCGCGGGCGACCGAGCGCCTGCTGGCGCGCGACCGCGGCGGGGCGCTGACGGCGAGCGTGCTGCCGTCCTTCGCCGCCAAGTGGCTAGTGCCGCGCCTCGGGCGGTTCCGCGAGGCGCATCCCGAGATCGACGTGCGCCTGTCGACCGACCTCAGCCTCAGCGACTTCAACCGCGCCGATGTCGACGTGGCGATCCGCTACGGCCAGGGCGACTATCCCGGGCTCGAATCCGTGCGCCTGATGACCGAGGAGCTGTTCCCGGTGTGCAGCCCCGCCCTGCTGCGCGGCGACAAGCCGCTGCGCAAGCCCGCGGACCTGCAGTTCCACACGCTGCTGCACGACGATTTCCAGGTCGACTGGCGGCTGTGGCTGCTGGCGGCGGGGGTGAAGGGCGTCGATCCCGCGCGCGGGCCCACCTTCACCGACTCGTCCATGGTGATCCAGGCCGCGGTGGAGGGGCAGGGCGTGGCCCTGGCGCGCTCGGTGCTGTCGGCCAGCGACCTGGCGGCCGGCCGCCTCGTCAAGCCGTTCGAGGTCTCGATGCCCGCGAGCTGGGCCTATTATCTCGTCTATCCACCGGCGACGCGCGACAGCCCCAAGATCGCGGCCTTCCGCAACTGGCTGCTGGTCGAAGCCAAAGCGACGCCCGGCGCGACCCGATAGGAGGCCCCCAATGAATCCCAGCGCCGTTCCCGATGCCCTGGCCGCGCTGGCTGCGCTGAGGCGGGGCGAACCGGTGGATGCCGCGTCCATCGCCGCGGTCGTGGCCGGGTTCCGCGACCTGGTCGCGCAGCACGCCCAGGCCGGCGACCTGGCGGCCCGGTGCGAGGCCAGCGCGTGGCTGGCCACGGCGCTGCGCATGGAAGCGGCGCTGGCCCCGGCGCCCGAGCGGCAGGCGGCCTACGAGCGAACCCATGGCGCCGCCAGCGCCGCGCGCGACCATGCCATCGAGGCCGCGACGACGCTCGGCGTGGACGACGCCAACACGGCGGCCTATGTGCGCGCCACCGACGAGGCGGCGCAGGCCGCGCTCGTCATTGGCGAGGGCGATCCGTCGGACCGTGGCGCGGACCTGTTGCGGGAGGCGGCCGAATATTTTGGCGAGGCGGCGGCGGGCTATCGTCGCCTGCGCCGCAACGAAGATGCCGCCCGGGCGGAGATCCAGGCGCTCGAGGCGCGGGCGAAACGCGCCCGGCGCGGGATGTCGTGACGGCGGAGATAATGCGTCAGCGCAGCATCGGCATCAGGCGTTCCATGGCCTCAGACAGTTTCGGCGCCGAGGTCGCGAAGCACAGGCGCACGCAGCTCTCGCCGCCCGGGCCGAAGGCCTCGCCCGGGGCCAGCCCGACCCCGGCCCTGGTCAGGATGTCCTTGCAGAACTGCACCGTGTCGGTCACGCCGTCGACCTTGAAGAAGGCATAGATCGAGGCCTCGGGCCGCACCATCCGCACGCGCGGCGAGGCCGACAGCGCCTGGTGCACCAGGTCGCGGCCGACGCGGCAGCGCTCGACCATCTCCTTGACGAAGGGCTCGCCGTCGCGCACCGCGACGACACCGGCGTGCTGCAGGAAGGGCGGCGTGCCTGATGTGTTGAACTCCACCGTCTTGCCGATGACCTCGCCGAAGCGGTGCGAGGTCACCAGCCAGCCCATGCGCCAGCCGGTCATCGCCCAGGCCTTGGAGAAGCTGTTGACCACGATCAGGTCGTCGTCGGGCTCGGCGATCGACAGGAACGACGGCGCCACGGCGCGGTCGTAGACGAAGCGGTCATAGACCTCGTCGGCGATCAGCCAGATGCCGCGCCGGCGGCAGAACTCAAGGATCGCGCGCTGCTGCGCCTCGGTCAGCATCCAGCCCGAGGGATTGCCCGGGCTGTTGACGAACATCGCCTTGGTGCGCGGGCCGCAGGCGGCGAACAGCTTGTCGAGGTCGAGCGACCAGCCGCGATCGGTGAGGTCGAGCGTCACCGGCTTCGGCACCCCGCCCAGGATCCTGGCGGCGGCGAAGATGTTGGGCCACACGGGCGTGACGGCGACCAGCTCGTCGCCGGCCTCGATCAGGCACTCCATCACCAGCATCAGGCCGTTCATGCCGGCCGAGGTGACGGTGATCCGGTCGCTCGCCACCGGACGCGGCCGGGCCGGCGTGCCGTGCAGGCGGTTGATGTAGGCCGCCAGGGTCTCGCGCAGCTCGGGCTCGCCGCGCTTGTAGGAATAGAAGGTGTGGCCGGCCTCGAGCGCGGCCGCGGCCGCCTGGCGGATGAAGGGCGGCGTGACGACATCGGACTCGCCGACCCAGAGCCGGATCAGGTCCTGGCGCCCCAGGCCGAGCTGCCACACCTCGACGATCTTGGATTCCTCCAGGGCGTCCATCTCGGGGCGAAGCCGGGCATGCGGGCGGGAGGGGGCGTCCACGGGCAATCCTTTCAGGGGGGCGCGAAGGGGCGCACAATGGCAAGGGCGGGCTGGGGGATCAAGCCGGGGGAAGTCTGCTAAAATGCCGGGCGAGTGACGCCGGTCACTGTCGCCGGGCGCGCCCCGGGGCATTCTGGAGGTATAAGAACCGCGCAATCGCTGGAGGCCGCCATGACCCAACGCTCGATGTTCCTGTGCGCCGCGCTGATCGCCGGCTTTGCCCTGGCGGTTCTTCCTGCCGGCCCGGCGGCCGCGCAAAGCGTTACGCCGGGCTTCTCCGGTTCGCCGGCCCCGGAATTCACCCCGACCTACACGCCGCCGGTCGTCAAGATTCCCGAGACCCCGCGGGTGGTCGGCGTTCCCGCCCGCAACATGCCGGACCGGTTGCCGGAGATGCGCGCGCCCGTGAATCCGGTGGCGGCCCAGGTCAACGCCGCCCAGCCGCGCCGGGCGGTCCTGAACCGGCTGGAGAATCGCTTGACCACGGAGCCGGTTTCGGCCCTCGGAAATACGGTGGCGAAATCCCCGAATTCGCCCATGCCGGCGCGGGCGCTGCTCGAATCGGCGCAGCCTATCCTCTGATACTTCCACGCTAATTCAGCCGCGATGCGCCGCTGGTCCCTGGCCAGCGGCCGCTGGCGCTTGTGCTTGAGGATTCTACGGGGCAATAAAAAAGGGCCGCGCAAGCGCGGCCCGAGTTTAGGGAGGAAACGCCCAAGAAACGCAACATCGGTTCGGGAGGAACCTGGGCAGATGTTGCAATGCACAATCTAAGGCGCGTGGCGCTGGAGGTCAAGCTTCGCGACCGCCATGCGCCCAAAATGTTCGCGAGGCCGAAGCGTTCGCGCGACGCCAGCCGAACGGCCGCTTAGTATAATACACTGAAACGATGGAGAAATTAGGATGACGACCGCCCGTACTCTCGCTTCCGCCTTCGCCGCCCTGGCGATCCTGGCTGCCGCCGCCCTGCCGGCTTCGGCCTTGACGCTGCACCGCAGCGCGGACTTCGCAGTTGCGGAGTCGATTGCCCTGAAGGCCGGCGACTCGGTCGCCGTCTCGGCCAAGACCGCCAATTTGCGCGCGGGCCCCTCGGCCAAGTCGAAGAAGATCGCCGCCCTGTCCAAGGGCACCAGGCTGCAGGTCACGGAAGTGGCCAAGGGCGGCTGGGTGAAGGTGAAGGGCCCGCAGGGCGACGGCTACGTGTCGGCCAAGCTGGTGAAATAGGCTTCCGTTCTTGCGCCGGGCTTGCCGGCGCGGGCACCATGGGATCGGCGGCCGGCAACGGTCGCCGATCGTCGTTTGGGGGCGGGGCGTCCCCGGCCTGCGCCGGAGAGGGAGCCCAGGAGGACGCCATGACGGCCAATCGTCCGCTGGACAATGCCTGGGCGGCGCTGGCGGCGCATCGCGACCAGCTCCACGGCCAGGACCTGCGGCAGATGTTCGCGGCCGATCCCGGGCGCGCCGAGAAGCTCAGCCTGCGCCTGGGCGACCTGCTGCTCGACTTCTCCAAGAACTGGCTGACGGCCGACACGATGGGGCTGCTCTGCGGCCTGGCCTCGGCCGCCGACGTGCGCGGCGGCATCGCGCGCATGGTCGGCGGCGAGCGCATCAACGCGACCGAGAACCGCGCCGTGCTGCACGTCGCGCTGCGCAACCGGTCGAACGCGCCGATCCTGGTCGACGGCGAGGACGTGATGCCTGCGGTCAACGCGGTGCTCGCCCAGATGCGCGATTTCTGCGAGCGCGTGCGTGGCGGCCAGTGGAAGGGCGCCACGGGGCAGACGATCGACGCCGTCGTCAATATCGGCATCGGCGGCTCGGACCTGGGGCCGCGCATGGTGGTCGACGCGCTCGCGCCCTACGCTAAGCCAGGCCTCGCGAGCCACTTCGTCTCCAATGTCGATGGCGCCGACATGGCGCGCACCCTGGCGAAGTGCGACCCGGCGCGCACCCTGTTCGTCATCGCGTCCAAGACCTTCACGACCCAGGAGACCATGGCCAACGCGGCCACGGCGCGCGCCTGGCTGGTGGCCAAGCTCGGCGACAAGGCGGTCGCCCATCACTTCGTCGCGGTCTCGACCAACGTCGAGGTCGTTGCCGCCTTCGGCATCGACACGGCGAACATGTTCCGGTTCTGGGACTGGGTCGGCGGGCGCTTCTCGCTGTGGTCGGCGATCGGCCTGCCGATCGCGCTCGCCATCGGCATGGACCGGTTCGAGGAGCTGCTGGCGGGCGCCCACGCCATGGACCAGCATTTCCGCGAGGCGCCGCTGGAGCGCAACCTGCCGGCGACGCTGGCGCTCATCGGCATCTGGAACACCAACCTCTTGGGCTGCGAGACCCATGCCGTGCTGCCCTACGACCAGGGGCTCGCGCGCCTCCCCGCCTACCTGCAGCAGGCGGAGATGGAGAGCAACGGCAAGGCGGTGACGCTCGCCGGCCAGCCCGTCGCGCGCGGCACGGCGCCCGTCCTGTTCGGCGAGCCCGGCACCAACGGCCAGCACGCCTTCTACCAGCTCCTCCACCAGGGCACCCGCGTCGTGCCGGCCGACTTCATCGCCGCGGCGCAGAGCCACTACGACCTGCCCGGGCACCAGGCGATGCTGCTCGCCAACTTCCTGGCGCAGACCGAGGCCCTGATGCGCGGCAAGACGGCAGACGAAGTGCGATCAGAGCTGACCGCCCAGGGCCTGTCGGGCGACGCGCTCGAAGCCGCCATCCCGCACCGCGTCTTCCAGGGCAACCGGCCGAGCAACTCGATCCTCGTGCGCAAGCTCGACCCGCACACGCTGGGCATGCTGATCGCGCTCTACGAGCACAAGATCTTCGTGCAGGGCCTGGTCTGGGGCATCAATTCCTTCGACCAGTGGGGCGTCGAGCTCGGCAAGCAACTCGCGAACCGCATCCTGCCCGAGCTCAAAGGCAACCTGCCGCCGGGCGAGCATGACAGCTCGACGCTGCAGTTGATGGCGCAGGCGAAGGACTGGATGACGGGCGGGTAGGGGCGCGGGCGCCTTACTCTCTAACTTTTTAGTACCCCCTCCCCTTGCGGGAGGGGGTAGGGGGAGGGGTCTGGCTCACGCCATGGCGCAGTGCTACTGGACGTTGGCGCCCTTCGAAAACCACCAAGGCACCAAGATACCAAGGCGGAGTTGGCCCGCTACGAAGCCGCGCCGATCCTCTTGGTGCCTTTGTGTCTTGGTGGCCTCCGACCCGCGTCGAGCTTGCGATGAGCACTACGACGGCGACGCCAAGTACCCCTCCCCCTAACCCCCTCCCGCAAGGGGAGGTGGGACCGGAGATCGGCGTCTTCTTC
>JAEULC010000248.1 GCA_016792605.1 Rhodospirillales bacterium | reverse complement strand
CGCCGGCAGCAGAACGATCGGATCATGTGTGCCGTCGCCCAGCGGGTTGGGCGCCACCTTCCAGTCCGGGCGCTGGCCGAGGATGTCGGAGCCGATCAGCCCGCGCAGCGGCATGAACGGCACGCCCTTCTCGCCGGCCTGGAGCTGGGCGTGGATGGCGGGACAGGTGGCGTCGACGATGCGCAGCGAGCCGGCCTTGGCCGCCGCGGTGAAGCGCGGCGCGAGGCCGTGCTCGCCGAGGCCGACGCCCGAGGTCTCGATCGACTGGACGCAGCCCGCGCCGATCAGCAGGTCCGCCTGGATGCCGCTGGTCGGCAGGGTCACGAGCCGCAGGCCGCGCGCGCCGCGCCGGATCAGCGCCCGGGTCGCCGCCATGGCGACGCCGCTGTACTCGGCCGGGATGCCCAGCAGGGCTCCGTCGCCGATCCTGGCTGCCAGCACGTCGAGGGATACATGGTCCGTCATTATTTTATTCTGCCACGCCGAAGCGTCCGGGTGGCCCGTCGATTGCGGAAACCTGCCTTGCATCGCATTTTAGGTAAGCATCGTCAAAATGCGCGTCGATTGCGTCGGATATTTAAGTAGAAATCATATTTATTATAGAAACGCGAATTTCTCTCCCTGAGTATTTCGGATTAGGAGAAAAGTAATACTTGGGGACTATAACGGTTCCTGGTCGCCTGTAACCGGCATTTAGTCGGACGGGTGTATGCAGGTAGTCGCCGGCCCAAGGCAGTGGGACGGCAATACGCCAGGACGACCGCGGGCGGCGCCGGTGCCCGCAAGGGCAGCGGCGCAGCGGAAAACAGGCGGGGTGCCAGGACGGCGCTTCGCCTTTTCCGTTTTCCGGACCCCCGCGTCGGGTCTATGGTCCGGCCGCCCTATCACTGCCGGCCTCGACATCCCATGGACAAGCCTCCCTTCGACCAACGCTTGGCGCGCGTGCTGGTGCGCCCGCTGATCCCCACGGGCCTGACGCCCAACCAGATGACGACGATCACGGTCGTCTTCGCCTTCGCCGGCGCCGGGCTGATCGCGGTCGGGCATGCGCCGCACATCCATGTCGGCGCGTTCCTGTTTGCGCTGGCGCGGTTCCTCGACCATTTCGACGGCGAGCTGGCGCGCCAGACCGGCAAGACCTCGAAGTTCGGCTACTACTACGACTACGTCGCCGGGGCGAGCAGCTACGCCGCGCTGTTC
This sequence comes from Rhodospirillales bacterium, assembly GCA_016792605.1. Taxonomy (GTDB): domain Bacteria; phylum Pseudomonadota; class Alphaproteobacteria; order JAEULC01; family JAEULC01; genus JAEULC01. The sequence continues at coordinate 16,027 of JAEULC010000248.1, read as the reverse complement.
ATCGGCCTCGGCGTGGCGTTCCGCGACGGGTGGCTGGGCGGCTGGTCGATCGTGCTGGGCGCGGTCGGCGCGATCAGCGCCTTCGGCTCGATGATCCTGAGCCTCGACATCGACCGCCGCGCGGGCCAGGGGACCTCGGGCTATCCCGGCTTCGCGGGATTCGAGCTGGAGGACGGCATCTATCTGATCGCGCCGATCGTCTGGCTGGGCTGGGCGCAGCCCTTCTTCGTCGGGGCGGGGATCGGGGCCGGGCTCTACGGGCTATGGACGCTCGGGCACTTCTTCGCCGTGCGCCGGCGCGGCTGAACCGGGAAGGGGCCCGCCCGGCTTACTGCGGCGGACGCTGGTCGGCCGGCTGCAGTCGGGCCGGGGCCGGGGCGGCGTCGCGCGGCTGCAGCAGATCGGCGTAGAGCGAGCGGTCGAGCCTGTGCAGCTTGGTGAAGTGGCGCGAGGCCATCGCCGTGAACAGCGGCGCGCAGATGAACGCCATGATCGTGATCTGCACGTCCCAGCCCATCAGCACGAAGACCGGCAGCAGCAGCGTCGCGTCGTCTGCGTCGAAGCCCATGAAGCTCTTGAGCTCGGCCGAGCGCGCGCCCTTGACCTCCTCCATCGCCATGACGAACCACAGGTTTACCATGATCGAGGCGGCGGCGACCGCGCCCATCGCCATGCCCCAGTAGCCGAGGATCGTCCCGTCGCGCAGGCCGATGCCGATGCCCAGGAACGCCAGGGCATTGCAGAAGCCGTCGGAGAACAGGTCGAAGCGGTGGCCGCCGGGGGAGAACTTCTTGGTCATGCGCGCGAGTTCGCCGTCGGCGCGGTCGAGCAGCATCGAGAAAACGAACAGCGCGGAGCCGATGACCGAATACTTGTAGCTGCCGGCGGCGAGGCACGCGGCCGCGGCGACGCCGGTCAGCAGGCGCACGCAGGTCACCTGGTTCGGCGTGACGCGGGTCCGCGCCAGGGGGCGGACCCCCACGCGCACCAACTTATGGATCCAGGTATTGTGGCTCATACGTACCGCGTGGCAGGACCGAAGGACAAAAACCAAGAGACACCGGCTCGTGAGACGAACCGGCAACGCGCCGTACATTAATGTGTTTTCGATTTGCCCCGCAACCGTAATCGATCTGCGAGGATTTCGTTCCCGAGGAAACCGCAGAATTGTGCGATTGTGGCGAATTTACCAGACTTACGAAAGGGTTAAGTGTGACCAGAAAAGGGCCTCCGGCGTTGCGCCGAAGGCCCTTCGCGGTCGCCTGAGTCGCGGATTACTTCGCGGCCTGGACCATGATCTCGACGTTGAGACCGGGCGCCGCCAGCTTGGCCTCGACGGTCGCGCGGGCCGGGGTATTGCCGGGCGACACCCAGGCGTCCCAAACCTCGTTCATCTGCGACCACGTCGCGATGTCGGTGAGCCAGATATTGGCCGACAGGAGCTTCGACTTGTCGGTGCCCGCGGCCTTCAGCAGCGCGTCGATCTTGGCGAGGATCTGCTTGGTCTGGCCCTTTACGTCCTGCGTCTTGTCGTCGGCGGTCAGGCCGGCGAGGTAGACCGTGTTGCCGTGCTCGACGGCCTGGCTCATGCGCGGGCCGGTGTTGTGACGTTTGATCGACATAGGCGTGTCCTTTCGTTGTTAGCGGTTGGTTGGGGTCGTCAGGAACTTCTGGAACCGGCGCGCGACCTCGTGCGGGGCGATGGTCGGGCGGCCGAGCGTCGCGAGCGAGCCGGGCTGGATGCGCAGGTGCAGCAGGTGCGGCCCGGGGGCTTCGAGGGCGTCGGCGAACCAGCCGGCGAAGCCCGGGACGCTGTCGGCAGTCGCGCTGGCCGCATAGCCGCAGGCGCGCGCGACGCCGGCGAAATCGACCGTGCCCGAGACGGTCGCCTGGCCGCCGGTCGAATCATGGACGCCGTTGTCGAGCACGATGTGGATCAGGTTCTCCGGCGCATAGGCGCCGATCGTCGCCAGGGAGCCGAGCTTCATCAGCGCCGCCCCGTCGCCGTCCAGCACGATCACCTTGCGGTCGACCAGCCGCGCGGCGCCCAGGCCCACGGCGCCGGCGCAGCCCATCGAGCCGACGAGGTAGAGGTGCTGCGGCCGGTCGGCGAGGGTGAAGAGTTCGCGCCCGCACTTGCCGGTCGTGGCGATGATCGCGGCGTCGGCCGGCGCCTCGGCCAGCAGGCGCTCCAGCACCGCGAAGCGCGTCGGCCGCAGGCCGTACTGGCGCAGGTCCTGATAGGCGCCGAGCTTGAACGTGGGCGTATCGGGATCGGCGAGGCCATCGTCCCGCACGCTGTCCTTCTCCATGATCATGGCAAAGGGCAGGGAGGTCTTCGCGGCCGCCTCGTCGAGCGCCTGAAGCGCGCCGGGGACGGCATTGATTTCCTTGGGAAAGGCGCAGTGGCCGAGGCGCATGGTATCGAGCATCCCGGCGGTGATCTGGCCCATCAGCTCGTGCTGCGGCTCGTCCTTCAAACCGGGCTGGCCGCGCCAGGTGACGATCAGGAGCGTCGGGATGCGGAAGGGAAAATTCAGCGACGTCAGCGGGTTGACGGCGTTTCCTAAGCCGGAGTTCTGGCACATCACCACGGTCTTGCGACCGGCCAGCCAGGCGCCGGCGGCGATGCCGACCGCTTCGCCCTCCGACGCCGCGGCGATGTAGGTCAGGCCGGGATGCCCGATCGCCCGGTTGATGAAGGGCGTCAGGAACGAGCACGGCACGCCGGTGTAGAAGTCGTAGCCGCGCGCGCGTGCCGGCTCGATGAACTCGTCGGCGGCGATCATGGGGCGGAGGTCTTAAAGGAAGTTGCGCGCCTTGGCGAGATCGAAGCTGTCGTCGACGTCGAGCCAGTGCCCGGTGATGTACTGAACCCGCACGCGATGGCCGGCCTCGACCAGCCGGTTCAGCAGGTCGGGCATGTTGGCGCGGTCGAGCAGTCCTTCCGCCCGAAGCTTGGCGATTTCCGCCCGCACCAGTTCGGAGCCGGTGGCGCTGAGCTTCATCAGGCCCACCCACTCGCCGCTGACCTCGCGCTCTGGCAGGTCGGGGCCGGCCTTGACCAGGTCGACCGTGTCCTCGTCCAGGTAGCCGGGCGAGAAGTGGCGGCTGCAGATCAGGTGGTCGTGCACCTCGTCCGGATTGTTGCCGCGGCGGTCGCGCCAAAGCGCGTCGGCGACGACGACGATGTCGCCCTCGTTCTCCAGCAGGCGGTCGAGGATGTAGCGGCGGAACAGGATGTCGCCGTAAGTGACGAGGCAGGGACCCTCGAGCCGCGACTCGGCGGCGGCCAGCGACGCGCACTCGCCGGTAAAGGCATAGGCGTCGTTGGCGACCTTCTCGACCGAGGCGACGTCGACCGCGTCCTTGGCGTAGCCGACGACGGCGGTGATCTTGCGGATGCCGCTGTCCTTGAGCGTGGTGGCGAGGCGACGCAAGAGCGGCTGGCCGCGCACGTCGATCATGCACTTGGGCCGGTCTGCGGTCAGGTTGCCGAGCGCCGCGCCGCGCGAGGCGGCCAGCACGATCGCCTGGGTGTCGACGCCGGGCTGCGGCAGGTACCGGCGCTCGGCTTCGACCAGCTCGGAATTGCCCTGCAGCTCGAACACGTCCTTTACCGACGCGATCGTGCCCTCGATGCCGACCAGCGTCTCGCCGGTCGCGATCTTGCGGCTGACGTCGCGCATCGCCGATATCGCGGCGCGCAGATTGTGGTTCGCCCAGATGACGCAGGAGATCTTGTGCTGGCGGTACCGGTCGGTCGGCGTCGCGTAGTACATCGTCGGCACGATCACCACGGGCGCGCGGTTGTCCCACTCCTTGCAGAACGCCAGGATCTCGTCGGCGCTCGACTTCTTGGAATGGATCAGGATCGCGTCGGCCCCGGCGCGGTGATAGGCCTCGGCGCGGCGCAAGGCCTCGTCCAGGCCCCAGCCCGAGATCAGCGCCTCGACCCGCGCCACGACGCAGAAATCGGGGTCGAGCTGGCTGTCCTTGCCGGCCTTGATCTTGCCGCAGAACTCGTCGATGTCGGCCAGCGGCTGGCCGTCGCCGATGAACGAGTTGGTCTTGGGGAAGAGCTTGTCCTCGATGCACACGCCGGCGATCGATCGCTGGCACAGCTTCTTCACCAGCCGGCGCATGTTGTTGAAGTTGCCGTAGCCCGTGTCGCCGTCGACCAGGATCGGGATCGAGGTCGCGTCGGACATGAACTCCAGCGTCTCGAGCACCTGGGTCCACGACGCCTCGTTGTTGTCGCGCACGCCCAGCGCCGCCGACATCGACAGGCCCGAGGCCCAGATGCCCTTGAAGCCCGCCTCCTCGACGATCCGAGCCGAGAGCCCGTTGTGCGCCTCCATCAGGAAGCTCAGTTCCGGCGACACCAGCGCCGCCTTGAGCTGCGCGGGCTTGCTCAACGGGCGGGACGGCCCCGCGGCGGCGGGGGTCTTGAAGGCGACGGTCATGGGCGGAATCCGAAGGCTAGTTGGTGGCGGTCTTGCCGTGGCCGAGCTCGGCGGTCTTCTCGTCCATCGCGGCGATCAGGCGCTCGATGCCCGAGTTCTTGATCACGGCGGTGTACTCGGAGCGGCGCGTAGCGATCTCGCTGATCGAGGAGCGGTAGAACAGGTCGACCACCTGCCAGCGCTTCTCGCCGTTCTCCTGCAGCACGTAGTCGATGTTCTCGGTGTTGCCGTTGGTGCGCACGAACTGCGCCTTGATCATGTAGCCGGACTTGTTCGGGAGCTCGGCGCTGCTGACGACCTTGAACGTCTCGCCCGAGAACCCGTCGAGCCTGGCGGCGTGGACCGCGACGAAGTAGCGCGCAAAGGCGTCGACCAGGCGCTGGTGCTGGTCGGCACTCATCGACTTCCACGAGCCGCCGACGGCGACCGAGACCATCTTCGGCAAGTCGAAGGCCTCGATGATCGACGGGGCGAGCTTGGTAAAGCGACCCTGGTAGCCGAGCTGCTTGGCGTCGCGCATCGTGTCGATCATCGCCACGCCGAGCTTCTCGATGACGGCGGTGGCGGCTTCCGGCGCGGACTGCTGTGCGCGGGCGACCGGTGACAGGGAGATCAGCGTTAGGGCCAGGATCGCCGTCATGGCGGTTCGGACCAGGCGAAGAATCATCTCAGAACGACTCCTGAATTCTTTTCCGCTTCGTCGGAACCGACGCGGCCAAGCCGCCTGCGCCCTCGGTCCCGGCGCAAAGCCCGTCCCAGACGGTCTCCGGCGGACTGCTCTTGAGCCCCCCTGGCCCACGGCACGAGGCGATGGTTTCCCGTGCTCAACGGATCCCGGGCTATGTACACCGGCCTACCGTCGCCTGCAACCAACCTAAGCCCTCGGGCAAGGGTTCCCTCATCACGGTACGGATATCGTTCCAAGGGGTGTTGGCATCTCTTTGCAACTCTGTCACCACTCCGCCACAAAGCTTGGACGAATGAGGCAAGGAGGCCGCGGGAATGACATTTTCGATCGCCGGACGCTGCGCGCGGACGGGCATGCTGGGCGTGGCGGTGTCGTCGTCGTCGCCGGCAGTCGCCGCGCGCTGCGCCTTCGCGCGGGCGGGCGTTGGCGCGGCCCTGTCGCAGAACATCACCGATCCGCGGCTGGGCCACCGGTTGCTGGCGCTGATGCAGGACGGCAAGGCGGCCCGCGCGGCGCTGGACCAGGTGGTGGCCGAGGCCGGCGGCAATGCCGATTTCCGGCAACTGGTCGCGCTCGATTCGAACGGCGCTGCGGCGATTCATCGCGGGCCGCGCAGCCTGGGCATCCATGCCGGCGCGACCGGCGTGGACTGCGCCTCGGCCGGCAACCTGCTGGGCAATGACGGCGTGCCGGCCGCGATCGTGGCCGGGTTTCAGCGCCACGCCGGCCTGCACCTGGGCGAGCGGCTGATCAGGGCGATGCAGGCGGGGCTCGACGCGGGCGGCGAGGCGGGGCCGGTGAAGTCGGCCGGGCTGCTGGTGGTCGACAGGCAGGCCTGGCCGCTGGTCGACCTGCGCTGCGATTGGGCGGACGATCCGATCGGCGAGCTGGCGAAGCTGTGGGCGGTCTACGCGCCGCAGATGAACGACTACGTCACCCGTGCGCTCGACCCGTCCTCCGCGCCGGCCTTCGGCGTGCCCGGCGATCCCGGCCGCTAGCCGCTAGGCGGGCGGTCGCTTGCCGCCGCCGGGATCGCCCCCGGGTTCGGGCAGCTCCGCGGTGTCGAGCATCTGCCGGAATCCGCGCGCCTCCATGTAGGACCAGGCGAACAGGCCGGGGATGCCGGTCGCGAGCTCGCGCACGCGCTTGATGACGGCGAGGCCCAGCGCGGCGTTGGTCGGCAGGCCCATGATGTGGCCCAGCACCATGATGCCGCCCTCCTGCAGGCCCAGGCCCCCGGGCATGAAGAAGGCGGCGCTGCGCACCGCGGCGGTCAGGCTCTCGATGATGTAGGCGTCGTCGAAGCCGATCGGGTAGCCCATGAACTTCAGGATCAGCCAGGTCTCGAGCACGCGCAGCACCCAGCCCGCGAGCTTCAGGAAGAAGGCGATGAAGATGTCGAGGCCGCGGCGGTGCAGCTCGACGATCTGCTGGTCGAGCGCGTGCACGCCGCCGGTCAGCGTGCGCAGCTTCTCGTCCTTGCGCGCGATCTTGCCGACCAGCCGTGCCAGCAGGCCGAAGATGCCGAAGCGCGGCAGCATGTGCAGCGCCGAGACCAGGATCGCGCCGACCAGGAGCGCGATGGTGAAGGCGGCGACCGGCTCGGAGAGGCCGGTGCGCGCCAGCAGCAGGCCGAGGCCGGCAAACGCGAAGGCGGCCTGGGCCAGGAGCGCCAGGGTGAAGTCGACGACGGTGGCGGCGCCGGCCATCGAGCGCGGCAGGCCGTTCTTCTTGGCGACCAGCCGCGCGCGCACCACGTCGCCGCCGACCTGTGCCACGGGCAGGAGCGAGTTCACCGATTCGCCGATCCAGCGGATCACCAGGATCGAGCGCCACTCGGGGCGGCGGCCGGCGGGGAAGAGCTGGCGCCAGGCGACGGCGTCGAAGGCCATCGGCACGAAGCGGTAGAGGCTGACCCAGAGCATGCCCCAGCCCACGGTGCTGAGCGCTACGCCGGTCTTGTGAAAGCCTTCGGAGCCGATCAGGCCCAGGACGAAGAACAGGCCGAAGGCCCACAGGACGTAGGTCGCTGCTTTCATGGAACCGCCCGAGATGCACTAAGGCCGCTGCCGGCAGGGAGATGTCCGCATAGGCGGACATTACGGCAAAACCGGGGCATCGCGGGCGATTTTCCTGCGATCTCAGCCGGATCGCCCGGGAGATGACTCCCCGCGCGATCATGGACAGGAATGGCCGGCTTCCCTACATTGCCGGCCACGAATCGTCGTCGCCCTTGCCCTCCCGGCCCAGCCCGTTTGGAAAATCCGTCATGCGCCTGACCCAGTACTTCCTGCCGACGCTGAAAGAGAACCCGGCCGAGGCCCAGATCGTCTCGCACCGGCTGATGCTGCGCGCCGGCATGATCCGCCAGTCCTCGGCCGGGATCTACTCCTGGCTGCCGATGGGCTTCAAGGTGCTGCAGAAGATCGAGCAGATCGTCCGCGAGGAGCAGGACGCGGCCGGCTGCCAGGAAGTGCTGATGCCGACGATCCAGCCGGCCGAGCTGTGGCGCGAGAGCGGCCGCTACGACGACTACGGCGCCGAGATGCTGCGCATCAAGGACCGCCACGGCCGCGACATGCTCTACGGGCCGACCAACGAGGAGCAGATCACCGAAATCTTCAAGGCCTCGACCAAGTCGTACAAGCAGCTCCCGAAGCTGCTCTACCACATCCAGTGGAAGTTCCGGGACGAGGTGCGGCCGCGCTTCGGCGTGATGCGCGGGCGCGAGTTCCTGATGAAGGACGCCTACTCGTTCGACCTCGACTACGAGGGCGCGGTCAGGGCCTACCGCAAGTTCTTCGTCGCCTATCTGCGCACCTTCGCGCGCATGGGACTGAAGGCGATCCCGATGCAGGCCGACAGCGGCCCGATCGGCGGCGACATGAGCCACGAGTTCCAGATCCTGGCCGATACCGGCGAGAGCCGCGTGTTCTGCCACAAGGACTTCCTGAAGTTCGACCCGCTGCAGAGCGAGATCGACTTCGACGCCGACCTGAAGCCGATCGTCGACAAGTGGACCGGGCTCTACGCCGCGGCCGACGAGAAGCACGACCCGGCCAAGTGCCCGGTGCCGGCCGACCAGCTCCTCGACGCGCGCGGCATCGAGGTGGGGCACATCTTCTACTTCGGCACCAAGTACTCGGCGCCGCTGGGCGCCAATGTCGACGGGCCGGACGGCAAGTCGACCACCGTGCATATGGGCTCCTACGGCATCGGCGTGTCGCGGCTGGCCGGCGCGATCATCGAGGCGAGCCACGACGCCGCCGGCATCATCTGGCCGGAGTCGGTGGCGCCGTTCCAGGTCGGCCTGATCAACCTCAAGGTCGGCGACGCCAAGACCGACGCGCTCAGCGGCGACCTCTACGCCAAGCTGAAGCAGAAGAAGATCGACGTGCTCTACGACGACCGCGACGAGCGGGCGGGCGCCAAGTTCGCCGACATGGACCTGATCGGCCTGCCCTGGCAGATCGTCGTCGGCCCGCGCGGGGCGGCTTCCGGCACGGTCGAGGTCAAGAACCGCAAATCGGGCGAGAAGGCCGAGATGCCGCTGGAGCAGGCGCTCGCCAAGGTCGCGCCGAAGGCCGTCTAGCCAGATGTTCTCCGCCTTCGAACGGATGGTCGCGATGCGCTATCTGCGCTCGCGCCGCCAGGAAGGCTTTATCTCGGTCATCGCCTGGTTCTCGCTCCTCGGCATCGGCCTCGGCGTCGCCACGCTCATCATCGTCATGTCGGTCATGAACGGGTTCCGCCAGGAACTCTTCGCCCGGATCATGGGGCTGAACGGCCATGTCGGGGTCTACAACCTGGTCGGGGGGCCGCTGAAGGACTTCGACGAGGTCACGCGCCGCGTGCGCGGCGTGCCCGACGTCGTGACCGCGGGGCCGATGATCGAGAGCCAGGCCCTGATCACCGCCCACGGCATCGCGTCGGGCGCGGTGGTGCGCGGCCTGCGCACCGCGGATCTGCAGAACCGGCCGATGCTCGCGAACAACATCGTCGACGGCTCGCTCGACGCCGTCACCGGCATGAACGCGGCGATGATCGGCAAGCGCATGGCCGAGCGCTACGGGCTTCGCGTCGGCGACGACCTGACCATGATCACGCCCAATTTCGCCGAGACCGCGATGGGCGTGATGCCGCGCAGCAAGATCGTGCAGGTCGCCGCGATCTTCGATGTCGGCATGTACGAGTACGACAACAACTTCGTCTACATCCCGTTCGAACTCGCCCAGGTGCTCTACCAGATGCGCGACTCCGCCACCGGCGTCGACATCCTGATCACCGACCCGCAGCGCGTCGACGAGATCCGGGCGCGGATCGCCGGCGTGCTGGAGGCGAAGTACCGCTTGAGCGATTGGCAGCGCGCGAACTCGTCCTACTTCAACGCCATCGAGGTCGAGCGCAACGTGATGTTCCTGATCCTGACGCTGATCATCGTGGTGGCGGCGTTCAACATCATCTCCAGCCTGATCATGCTGGTGAAGGACAAGGGCAGGGATATCGCCATCCTGCGCACGATGGGCGCGACACGGGCGATGGTGATGCGGATCTTCCTGCTCTGCGGCACGGCGGTGGGCGTCGTCGGCACACTCGGCGGCGTGGCGCTGGGGCTGGTCTTCTGCCTGAACATCGAGGCGATCCGCCAGTTCCTGCAGCAGCAGACCGGCAAGACCCTGTTCGACCCGACGATCTACTTCCTCTCGAAGCTGCCGGCGATCGTCGAGCCGCGCGAGGTGGTGCTGATCGTCGGCATGGCGCTCGGCCTGTCTTTCCTGGCCACGATCTACCCGGCCTGGCGCGCCGCCCGGCTCGATCCGGTCGAGGCGCTCAGATACGAATAGCCTAGCTCGCGGGGCGCTTGGGCTGAACGGGCTTCCAGGCGCGCAGGCGCTTCTCGCCCTCCTGGATCTGCGGCGGGGTCATTGTCTTGAGGATGGCGGGGCGCTGCTGGGCGGCCTGCGGGTGGCCCTGCTTCATCGCCAGCGACATCCACATATAGGCCTCGACGATGTCGAACTTCACGCCCTCGCCGCCGGCATACATGACGGCGAGGTTGAACTGCGCCTCGGCGAAGCCCTGGTCGGCGGCGAGGCGGAACCACTCGCTGGCGTCGACCGGATCGGGCGGGCGGCCGACGCCGCGATACGAGCGCAGTCCCAGGTTGTTGTAGGCGGGCAGGTAGCCGAGCGAGGCCGCCTGCATGAACAGCTCGTTGGCCTTGCGCTGGTCCTGGGAGACGACCTTGCCCTCCGCCAGGATGGTGGCGAGCTGGTTCATCGCGTCGGGCACGCCGGCCTCGGCCGACTGGCGCAGCCAGATCACGCCCTCGGGCTTGTTGCGGTCGGTCGCGAAACGGACGATGAGGTCGCCGAGGTAGTACTGCGCGACCGGGTCGCCGTTCTCCGCCAGCGGCTCGAAGATCGCCTTGGCCGCGCCGAAGTCGCCGCGCTGGAAGGCGGCGATGCCGTCGTCGAGCGGCGCGGCCCCGGCGGGCGCCACCCCGGCGGGGCCGACGCACAGCGCCACGACAGCGGCGGCCAGGATCAGGCAGGTTCGGAGCATGCGCATTACTAGGGGAAGCCGATGCCCTTTGTGAAGCCGGCAGAATTGCTTAGGCCCGATGTTCCGCCAGCCCGGCATAGCCGTGGCGGCCGGGCGGGGGAGACAGTATAACGCCGCCCATGTCCTTTCCCGCCGCAGTTCAAACCGACCCGGCAGCCAAGGGCCCGGCCCTGGCGATGGCGGGAATCGTGCGCGTGTTCCGCCAGGGCAGCGAGGCGCTGCACATCCTGCGCGGCGCGGCGATGACCGTGAACCCGGGTGAGGCAGTGGCCCTGGTTGGGCCGTCCGGCGCGGGCAAGTCGACGCTGCTGCAGATCGCGGGCCTGCTGGAGAAGCCCGACGACGGCGAAGTGCGGGTCGCCGGCTACAACTGCAGCGCGATGACCGACCAGCAGCGCACGACCGTGCGCCGGCGCCATGTCGGCTTCGTCTACCAGTACCACCACCTGCTGCCTGAATTCTCGGCGCTCGAAAACGTGATCGTGCCGCAGATGATCGCCGGCAAGCCGCGGCGCGAGGCCAAGGAGCGCGCCGAGCGGCTGCTGGCGCATGTCGGGCTGGAGCAGCGCCTGAGCCATCGCCCGGCGCGGCTCTCGGGCGGCGAGCAGCAGCGCGTCGCGATCGCCCGCGCGCTGGCCAACCGGCCGCTGCTGCTGATCGCCGACGAGCCGACCGGCAACCTGGACCCGCAGACCGCCGATCACGTGTTCGACATGCTGATCGACATGGTCAGGCGCGGCGGCCTGGCGGCGCTGATCGCCACCCACAACCACGAGCTGGCGCGGCGCATGGACCGTATCCTGGTGTTGCGCGACGGGCTCGTGACCGAGGCCTAGGTTCGCGTTCAGGACAGCGGGTGGTTCAGCACCATGGCGATGCCGACGACGATCAGCACGACGCCCAGCACTTCGGTCGCGCGCGCCTTCTCGCGGAACCAGAGCCACGAGATCAGGAAGGTGAACAGCAGCTCGACCAGGCCGAGGGTGCGGACATAGGCGACGGCCTGCAGCGTCATCGCCGTGAACCAGCCGGCCGAGCCCAGCACGCTGGTCAGCCCGGCCAGCAGCGACGGCCGCCACGCCGCCGCCAGGTTCGCGAACTGCTCGCGCTCGCGCCACAGCAGGTAGCACCCCATCACCGCGGTCTGGATCGTCGTTGCCCAGGCGAGCGAGTAGGAGGCGGCGACGAACGGGCTTTCGTGGCCGAGCGACAGCGACGCGGCGCGGTAGCCGATCGCCGAGACGGCGAAGAAGGCGCCGGAGATCATGCCGTAGATCGCCGGCTTCTCCAGCCACCCGGTGAGTAGCGCCCGCAGCGGATTGCCGCTCGCCACCAGCGAGATCAGCATCACGCCGAGGGTCGAGATCAGGATCGAGGCCGTGCCCCAGGCGGTCAGCCGGTCGCCAAGGAAGACGAGGCCGAACACCGCGGCCTGGATCACCTCGGTCTTGGTGTAGGCGACGCCGACCGGGAAGTTGCGGAAGCTGAGGACGTGCAGCAGCAGGAAGGTCGCGATGATCTGCGACAGCCCGCCGGCGGTGACCCAGGCGAAGAAGGCGGGGCCGGGCGAGGGCGTCTCAAAGCCCGCGATCTTGAGCAAGACGAAGATGTAGACGATCGCCACCGGCATGCCGAAGGCGAAGCGGGTGAAGGTCGAGGCGGTGGTCGACATCCGCCCCTTGAGGAACTTCTGCAACGCCGTGCGCAGGCACTGGAACAGCGCCGCGGCGATCGTGATGGGGATCCAGATCCACTCGATCATGGGGAGGCGATCATGGGAGGGCGACCGGGAGCATGGCGGCGGTTTGTAGCAGCAGTTTCGACGCGCCGCGACCGGGTTGGCGACGGTTGTTTCGGCATGGCTGGAATGCCCCGGCGCGAATCGCTTGGGTGGCCGCGGCTCGGCGCGTGGCCGGGGCCGGCACGGCTAAACCCCAGCCCTGCCTTATGCCCGCCATTCACAGGACACAGCCTCCAGCCGGCTTGGTAGGATACCGCCATGGCTCACGCTGATTTCGTCCATCTCCGCGTCCACTCCGCCTACTCGCTGTCCGAGGGGGCGATCCGCACCAAGGACATCGCCTATCTGTGCAAGCAGTACGGCATGCCCGCGGTCGCGGTGACCGACACGGGCAACCTGTTCGGCGCGATGGAGTTCGCGGTTGCCGCGTCGGCGGCCGGGGTGCAGCCGATTACCGGCTGCCAGCTCGCGGTCCGGCGCGAGGACGGCGCGGCGGCGGCCGGCGCCGTCGGGCACGGCAACGCGATGGCCCCGGCGCCCGACCAGCTCGTGCTGCTGGCGCAGAGCGAGCAGGGCTACCGGAACCTGATGGCGCTGGTCAGCCACGCCTTCCTGGAAAGCGGCGACGGCGAGGCGCCGCAGGTGCCGCTCGCCATCGTCGAGCAACACGCCGAGGGGCTGATCGCCCTGACCGCCGGCCCGGCGGGCGCGGTCGGCCGCCTGCTGCTCGACGGCCAGCACCCGGCGGCCGAGGCGATGCTCGACCGGCTCGCCTCGGCCTTTCCGGGCCGGCTCTATGTCGAGCTCATGCGCCACGGCATCGAGCGCGAAGCCAAGATCGAGACTGCCCTGGTCGACCTTGCCTATGCCAAGGACCTGCCGCTGGTCGCGACCAACGAGTGCTTCTTCGCCGACGCCGCGATGTACGAGGCGCATGACGCGCTGCTCTGCATCGCCGAGGGCCGCGTGATCGCCGAGACCGACCGGCGCCGCGTCAACCCCGAGTACCGCTTCAAGTCGCCCGCGGAGATGCGCAAGCTCTTCGCCGACCTGCCCGAGGCCTGCGACAACACGCTGGTGATCGCGCGGCGCTGCGCCTTCATGCCCAAGCCGGTGAAGCCGATCCTGCCGGCCTTTCCCGACGCGGCCGGGGTTGGCGAGCCCGCGGCGCTGACGCGCATGTCGGAGGAGGGGCTGGCGCTGCGGCTGGAGCAGCAGGTCTTCCCGGTCGCTGAATTGGAAAGCGAGGGCAAGCCGGTCGACCGCGAGGCGGTCGCCAGGCCCTACCGCGAGCGCCTGGCCTTCGAGCTCGACGTGATCGTCAAGATGGGCTTTGCCGGCTACTTCCTGATCGTCGCCGACTTCATCCAGTGGGCCAAGCGCAACGACATCCCGGTCGGGCCGGGTCGCGGCTCGGGCGCGGGCTCGGTGGTCGCCTGGGCGCTCACCATCACCGACCTCGACCCGTTGCGCTTCGGCCTGCTGTTCGAGCGCTTCCTCAATCCCGAGCGCGTGTCGATGCCGGACTTCGACATCGACTTCTGCCAGGACCGGCGCGACGAGGTGATCCGCTACGTCCAGCAGCGCTACGGCCGCGACCGCGTGGCGCAGATCATCACCTTCGGCAAGCTGCAGGCGCGCGCCGTGCTGCGCGACGTCGGCCGCGTCATGGCCATGCCCTACGGTCAGGTCGACCGCCTGTGCAAGCTGGTGCCGAACAACCCGGCCAACCCGGTGACGCTGGCCCAGGCGATCGAGAAGGAGCCGGCGCTGGAGCAGGCGCGCGAGGAGGACGAGCAGGTCCGGCGCCTGATCGACATGGCGCTGAAGCTCGAAGGCCTCTACCGCCACGCCTCGACCCATGCCGGCGGCGTGGTGATCGGCGACCGGCCGCTGCAGGAGCTGGTCGCGATGTACCGCGATCCGCGCTCGGACATGCCGGTGACCCAGTTCAACATGAAGTATGTCGAGCAGGCCGGCCTGGTAAAGTTCGACTTCCTGGGCCTGAAGACGCTGACCGTGCTGCAGCACGCGGTGCGCCTGATCAACGCGCGCGGCGGCAGCATCGACCTCGCCAAGCTGCCGCTCGACGACGAGAAGACCTACGCGATGATGGGCCGCGCCGAGGTGACCGGGGTGTTCCAGCTGGAAAGCTCGGGCATGCGTGACGTGCTGCGCAAGCTGAAGCCGAGCCGGTTCGAGGACATCATCGCGCTCGTCGCCCTCTACCGTCCCGGCCCGATGGAGAACATCCCCCGCTTCATCGCCTGCAAGCACGGGCAGGAGCAGCCGGACTACCTGCACCCGCGGATCGAGACGGTGCTGAAGGAGACCTACGGGATCATCATCTACCAGGAGCAGGTGATGCAGATCGCCCAGCTCCTGGCCGGCTACTCGCTGGGCGGCGCCGACCTCCTGCGCCGCGCCATGGGCAAGAAGATCAAGGAGGAGATGGCGGCGCAGCGCCAGACTTTTGTCGACGGTGCGGTCGGATTGGGCGTCGACGGCGCTCAAGCGAGCAACATCTTCGACCTGGTCGACAAGTTCGCCGGCTACGGCTTCAACAAGTCGCACGCCGCGGTCTACGCGCTGGTCGCCTACCAGACCGCGTACCTGAAGGCCAACTACCCGGTCGAGTTCCTGGCCGCGTCGATGACGCTCGACATGGGCAACACCGACAAGCTCAACAGCTTCCGCCAGGAGCTGGACCGCATCGGCATCAAGCTGCTGCCGCCTGACATCAACAAGTCGAGCTGGGACTTCGCGGTCGAGGATCAGCCCGGCCCCGATGGCAAGAACGACGCGGCAATCCGCTACGCCCTGGCCGCGATCCGCAATGTCGGCGCCAAGGCGATGCGCGACCTCGAGGCCGAGCGCGGCGCCAATGGCCGCTTCAAGTCGCTGTTCGACCTGGCGCAGCGGCTCGACAGCAAGGTGCTGAACAAGCGCATGCTGGAAAGCTTGGCCTGTGCCGGCGCCTTCGACCAGATGGTGCCGAACCGCGCCCAGGTGATGGCGGCGGCGGACCTTGTCCTGAAGCACGCAGCGGCGGCGGCCAGCGACCGCGGGAGCGGCCAGACCAGCCTGTTCGGGGGGGCCAGCGAGATCGCCCAGGCGCCGCCCTTGCCGAGCGTGGTCGAGTGGGGGCCGCTCGACCGCCTGGCCAAGGAGTTCGAGGCCATCGGCTTCTATCTCTCGGCGCATCCCCTGGACGCGTACGGCAAGACGCTCCAGCGCCTCGGCGTCACCGCCTATGCCGATTTGCGCGAGCAGATGCGCCAGCGCACCAATACGCGCTTCACGCTCGCCGGCATCGTCGCCGGGCGGCAGGAGCGTACTTCGGCGCGCGGCAACCGCTTCGCCTTCCTGCAGATGTCCGACCAGAGCGGGCTCTACGAGGCGACGCTGTTCTCCGAGGTGCTGTCGTCCTCGCGCGAACTGCTGGTCGCCGGCAACGCGATCCTCATCACCGCCGACGCGCAGCTCCAGAACGACGAGCTGCGCCTGACCGTGCAGTCCGTGCGGGCGCTCGACCAGGCGGCGGCGACCGCGGCGGCGGGGCTGACG
>JAEULC010000246.1 GCA_016792605.1 Rhodospirillales bacterium | reverse complement strand
GGCGACCGGGTGAAGTTCTAAGGCCGCTAGGCCCCGAGCTTCTCCGCCAGGGCGACGAAGCTCGGGGCCTCGATGTCCGGCACGAAGCCCGGCGGTTCGGCCGGCGGCTTGCGCGGGCCGTACTCGCCCGGACGCGGGATGAAGGCCGTCCGGAGCCCCTGCTGCTGCGCGGCGAGCAGGTCGTCCTTGTGGGCGGCGACCAGCATCACCTCGTCGCGCTTCAGGCACAGCATGTCGCAGGCGCCGATATAGACCGCCGGCTCCTTCTTGTAGGCGCGGAACAGCTCGGCCGACAGGATGCAGTCCCAGGGCAGGCCGGCATGCCTAGCCATGTTGGTCAAGAGCGCCACGTTGCCGTTCGACAGCGTCGAGATCAGGTACTTGCGCTTGAGCCGCGTCAGCCCGGCCACCGAGTCGGGCCACGGGTTCAGCCGGTGCCACACCTTGTTGACGTGGTCCTTCTCCGCCTCGCTGAGCCCCTTCACGCCGTACTTTTCCAGCAGCCCGTCGAGCGTGCCGCGATGCAGGTCGTCGAGCCGCGCGAAGGGCAGCTCGCCCTTGATCACCCGGTTCAGCGTCGGGCGATAGGCGCCGCGCCAGTCGTCGGTCAGCCCCGTCCAGTCGGCGGAAATGCCCTTCTTGCGCCCGAACGCCTCGAGGTCGGCGATGATCGAGCTGCGCCAGTCGACCACGGTGCCGAAGACGTCGAACACCAGGGCCTTCACGGAAGAGAGATCGGTTTTCATGGCGCCAGTCTAGCGCCCTAGCGCTGGCGCGTCTCCCAGTTCTCGTCGACGTAGAACGGCGCGTTGCTGGGCGGCAGCGGCGGCTTGCCCAGGATCATGTCCGAGGCCTTCTCGCCGATCATGATCGTCGGCGCGTTGAGGTTGCCGCTGACCACGCTCGGCATGATCGAGGCGTCGACCACGCGCAGCCCCTTGAGCCCCCAGACCTTGCATTCCGGATCGACCACGGCGCGGTCGTCCATGCCCATGCGGCAGGTGCCGCAGGGGTGGTAGGCGCTGTCGGTGTACGCCCGCACATAGGCGTCGATGTCGGCGTCGGAGGTGACGGCCGGGCCCGGCAGCAGCTCGGGCCCGCGGAACGGGTCGAAGGCCCGCTGTGCAAAAATCTCACGCGTCAGCTTCACGCACTGGCGCAGCTCCCAGCGGTCGCGCTCCGTCGCCAGGTAGTTCGGGTCGATCAGCGGATGCTCGGCGGGATCGGCGGACTTCAACTTCAGCTCGCCGACGCTGGTCGCGCGCATCGAGCCGACATGGGCCTGGAAGGCGTGCCGGTCGCTGGGCTTGCGCCCGTGGTCGTTCACGACAGAGGGCAGGAAGTGGAACTGGATGTCCGGGTGCTGCACGCCCGCCTCGCTGCGGATGAAGGCACCGGATTCGAGATGCGCCGAGGCGCCGAGGCCCGACTTGAACAGGAACCACTCGATGCCGACCTTGGCGCGGTAGAGCGGGTTGTTGACGCTGTGCAGCGTGATCGGCTGGGTGCAGGCATGCTGGATCCACAGCTCCAGGTGATCCTGCAGGTTCTTGCCGACGCCGGGCAGGTGGTGCGTGCTCGCGACCCCGGCCTGGCGCAACTCGTCGGCGGGGCCGATGCCCGAGAGCATCAGGAGCTGCGGCGAGTTGATCGTGCCGCCGCACAGGATCACCTCGCGCTCTGCCCGCGCGGTCTTCACCTGCCCGTCCTGGCGGTACTCGACGCCCACGGCGCGGCCCTTCTCCAGCAGCACGCGGCTGGTCAGCGCGCTCGTCTCGACGGTCAGGTTGGCGCGGTTGCGCGCGGGTTTCAGGTAGGCGGTCGCGGCGCTCCAGCGCCGGCCCTGATGGATCGTCATGTCCATCGGGCCGAAGCCTTCCTGGCGGTATCCGTTCATGTCGTCGGTGTAGCCGTAGCCTGCCTGCTGCCCGGCCTCGATGAAGGCGCGGAACAGTGGGTTCTTCATCGGCCCGGTCGACACGCGCAGCGGCCCGTCGCCACCGCGGTACTCGTCGCCGCCCTTGGCGCGGGTCTCGGCCCGGCGGAAATAGGGCAGCACCTCGGCATAGGACCAGCCAAGCGCCCCCTGGCCGGCCCAGCGCTCGTAATCCAAGGCGTGGCCGCGCACGTAGACCATGGCATTGAGCGAGGACGACCCGCCGATGACCCGGCCGCGCGGCCAGTACATCCGGCGGCCGTTCACGTGCTGCTGCGGCTCGGTGGTGTAGTACCAGTTGTACGTGTCGTCGCACAGGTTCGCGACCAGGGCGGCCGGCATCTGGATCTTCCAGGTGCGGTCCTCCGGCCCGGCCTCGAGCACCAGGACGCGCAGCTCCTTCTCGGCGCTGAGCCGGTTGGCCAGCACGCAGCCGGCCGAGCCGGCGCCGACGATGATGTAGTCATAGACCGGGTGAGCCGCCATGAACCTTCCTCAGGCAAACCGCGATGCTCGATTCTGCCACCTGTCGCCCCATGTCGAAACCCGACGGTTCATGGCCTCCACGCGCCATCCGTGGACAGAGGGGCGCCGCCCACCGAGACTGCCGCCAACCACCGGGGAGAACCGTCGATGATCGGGAAGGCGACCGCCCTCTATGCCGGGCTGCTGGCGCTGCTGCTCGTCGCCCTGTCGGTCAACGTCATCCGCCTGCGCTGGCGCTACCGCCAGGGCCTGGGCGATGGCGGCCACCAGGCGCTGGCCCGGGCCGTTCGGGTCCAGGGCAATTTCATCGAATACGCGCCGCTCGGCCTGATCCTGGTCGGTCTTTTGGAACTGGCCGGCTTTCACGCCTGGGTGGTGCACGCGCTGGGCGTGGCCCTGGTCGCGGGCCGTGTCGCGCATGGCTGGGGCCTCAACCAGTCCGACGGCCCTTCGATCGGCCGGGCGGCCGGCATGTTCCTGACGTTCGGCGTGCTGATCCTGGGCGGGCTGCTTGCGCTATACTGGGCGCTCCTGACGTAGAGGGACGAGTCCGCATGAATGGCTGGCCCACATGAACGGTTGGAAAGGCGTGCTGTTCGACAAGGACGGCACCTTGATCGATTTCCACAACACCTGGGTGCCGGCGACGGTCAGCACGGCCTACGCCACGGCGCACCTGGCGCTGCCCGAGGCCGAGCAGGCGGCGCGCGACGACCTGGCCCGGCGCCTGGTCGGCACGATCGGCTACGACCTGGAAACAAAGACGCTGGACCCGGAATCGTTGCTAGCGCGCGGGTCGCTGGGCGAGATCGCGGCGCTGTGGGTCGAGCACGCGGGCATGCAGGGCATGCAGGACGCGATCGAGCGCATCGGCGGCGAGTTCCGCGTCCACGCCGTCGGTTCCGCCGCGCCGCTGGTCCCGCTGGGACCGCTGTTCGAGCGGTTGCGCGGGGCGGGCCTCAAGCTCGGCGTCGCCACCATGGACACGACGCTCTCGGCGCAGCAGACCTTCGCCAACCTGGCGATCGACCACCTGCTGGATTTCGTCACCGGCTTCGACGGCGGCCATGGCGAGAAGCCCGGCCCGGGCATGGTGCACGGGTTCTGCGCCGCGATGGGGTTGCATCCCGCCGAGGTCGTCGTCGTGGGCGACAGCATGCACGACCTGTCGATGGCCAAGGCGGCCGGCGCCGGCCTGGCCGTGGCCGTGCTCAGCGGCGTCGCCGGGCACGAGCATCTGCACGAAGCCGCCGACCACGTGATCCAGGGCATCGGCGAGTTGGAAGCGCTGCTAGCCCGCGTCGGCGCCCGCGCGATCGCCTAAGCCCATGTCGGCCATCGCCGCGCTGCTGGCACAGCTCGCCCGGGCCACGCTGGGCGAGGGGGCCCAGCTCGGCGGCGGCGGGCTGGAACTGCTGGTGCGCCGGCTGGGCGACCGGCGCGACCAGCCCGACGTGAAGCTCTTCGCCTCGTTCTGCCGCCTGTTCCTGCGCGCCTACGAGAACTACGACTACGACATCGACCGCAACGGCGAGGCCTGGCTGCTCGAGCAATTGCGCCCGCTGCGTCCGAAGGTGGTGTTCGACGTCGGCGCCAATGTCGGCGACTGGTCGGTCCATGCCGCGGTGGCGCTTCCCGAGGCCACGATCCACGCCTTCGAACCCGTGCCCGACACCTACAGCGCCCTGGCACGCAGCGCGACCTCGCTCCCCGGGCGGATCATCGCGAATGCGTCCGGCCTGTCGGACCGGGACGGCGCCATCGCGCTTACCGTCATGGCCGACGACAGCACGCTCAGCAGCATCGTGAAGCTGCACGAGGGCGAGGGACGCCAGGTCGATTGCGCCATGCGCGCGGGCGACGCCTACATGGCCGAGCAGGGGATCGACCGCATCGACCTGCTCAAGATCGACGTCGAGGGGGCGGAGCACCTGGTGCTCGCGGGCTTCGCCCGGGCGCTGGCCGAGGGGCGGATCGACGTGATCCAGTTCGAATACGGCCAGGCCAATATCGTGACCCGCTTCCTGCTGCGCGACTTCCACGAATTGCTCGAGTCCCGCGGCTATGCAGTCGGCAAGCTGTATCCGAACCGCGTCGACTTCCGCGCCTACCGCTTCGAGCACGAAGACTTCATCGGGCCGAACTTCGTCGCGGTCCGGGCTGCACGCGAAGACGTTAAGAAATTGCTGACAGGAAGCTGAGGTATTTCAGCAACTTGACAATAAATCTCGAGTTATCCAGAGATTTTACTGTTCTCGCTTAACGATCTATTTACCAGTTAGCAATTGTGCGCTTGACTCCCAAGAGTTGCTGCGTAATAGAAGGTACCGTACTCCATACTAGATATGGAGTTTTATTAGTGTTTTACGGAGTTTTCGTCAGAACGACGAAGAGAAAGAGGCCCGTGTGATGCAGGTCCAAAGTAACTTGGGACCAGCGGGCATTGGTTCGGCGAATGCGTCTCCTGCCGCCCCGGCGGTGGAGAATACCCCGCCGCCAGCGCCGCCTCCCGCCGCCGACGCACCGGAACCGGTCGTCGCGCGCGAAACTGCGCCAGCCGCCGCCGAGCAGCAGGCGGTCCAGCAGCGCGCCGCCGCGCAGGTTGAAAGCCGCGCCGTTGCGCCGCGTGCCCGGCTGACCTTCGATTCCGAACGCGCGGAAGTGTTCGTCGAGGTGCTGAACCCGTCGAACGGCGACGTGCTGTTCTCCTTCCCGGCGAAGGAGGCCGACCAGGCGTTCAGCAGCGGCCTGACCCAGGGCTCGCTGGTGGATCGGTACGCCTGATCTGACGCGCTGATCTCGGGCGCCTCCGCGCCGCTAAGTCTTGATCGACGCCGTGCTCTGGCCGAGCGCGGCGCTTGCCGTTGCCAACGCCTCCACATCCCTCGGGCGGATCACCGCCGACAATTCGTCCTGCGCACCGCGCCAGGCCGGCATGGCCGCTTCCAGCCGCCGCGCGCCCTCCTCGGTCAGCCACGCGGAGCGGCGTCGCAGGTCCTTCTCGACGACCGCGATCTCGACCAGCCCCGCCTGCTCCAGGCCGCGCAGGTTGCGCGACAGGGTCGACTGGTCCAGGCCGGCGCGCTCGGCCAGCGCCGCCAGCGTGTCGTCGCCCGCCGCCGCGATGTGGGTCAGCAGGCCGAACTGGGCGATGGTCAGCCCGGGCTCCTGCAGCCGCGCCTCCAGGAAGGCCGAGATCCGCCGCGCCGCCAGGCGGATGTTCAGCCCGGCGCAGGTCGCCACTGCCCGGCGGGCGTCGGCGACCAGGGTCTTGCCGGGCGCCTGTGCGGCGGGGGGCGGCTTGCTTCGGGGGGCCATTCCATGTATCTACAATATTTGTAGATACAAGCAAGAGGCAATCCATGCCGTCCGCATCCTCGATCCTGCAGCAGATCGGCGACACGCCGCTGGTCGCGCTGGGCCGCATCGTGCCCGCGGGCTGCGCCCGCCTGCTGGTGAAGCTTGAGAGCGCCAACCCGACCGGCAGCATGAAGGACCGCATGGCTCTGGCCATGATCCTGGCCGGCGAGCGCTCCGGGCGCCTCAAGCCCGGCCAGCGCGTGGTCGAGTACACCGGCGGCAGCACCGGCGTGTCGCTGGCGCTGGTCTGCGCGGCGCGCGGCTATCCGCTCTCGATCGTGACCTCCGACGCCTTCAGCGCCGAGAAGCGCCGGCACATGGCCGCGCTGGGGGCGGAGATGACGATCGTGCCCAGCAACGGCGGCGGCATGGACGCGGCGCTGACCCGCAGCATGATCGCGGCGGCGCGCGACATCACCGAGGCGACCGGCGCGTTCTGGACCGACCAGTTGAACAACGCCGACCAGCTTGCCGCGTACCACGCCATGGCCGAGGAGATCTGGGTGCAGAGCGGCGGGGCGGTCGACGCCTTCGTCCAGGCGACCGGCACGGCGGCCTCGGTGCGCGGCGTGGCCGAGGGACTGCGCCGGCACAAGCCCGGCGTCCGCATCGTCGCGGTCGAGCCGGCGGAGTCTGCCGTGCTCTCCGGCGGCCCGTCCGGCAGCCACAAGATCGAGGGGGCGGGGGCCGGTTTCGTCGTGCCGCTGTGGCACGCCGCGATCGCCGACGAGATCGCCACCGTGTCCACCGAGGAGGCAATGGCGATGAGCCGGCGCCTGGCGCGCGAGGAGGCGCTGTTCGCCGGCACTTCGACCGGCGCCAACCTGGTCGCCGCGATCCGGCTGGGCCAGCGCCTGGGGCCGGAGGCGACCGTGGTCACCGTGATGTGCGACACCGGCATCAAGTACATCAGCACCGCGCTTTACGCCGCCTAGCGCCGGCCGATATCCTTGGCCCTGGAACGGGGCAGGGACGGACAATGGAACGGCGCGCAATCCTGGTGCTGATCGACGGGCTGGGCTACGAGACCGCGATCGGGCGGCTGGGCTACATGGAGGCGCTGGTGGCCCAGGGCGCGGCCCGGCGCTGGCGCATGCGCGCGGCCCTGCCGAGCCTGTCCAGACCCTGCTACGAGACCGTGCATACCGGGCTGACTCCGCACGAGCACGGCATCACCGGCAACGACATGGTCCGGCGCTCGGGCCAGCAGAGCATCTTCGACGTCGTCCGCGAAGCGGGCGGCACGACCGGGGCGGCCGCCTTCTCCTGGTTCTCCGAGCTCTACAACCACGCGCCCTACGATCCCGTCGCGCATGTCGAGGTCAACGACCCGGCGCTGGCGATCCAGCACGGGCGCTTCTATACGCATGGCGACTTCCCCGACTACGAGCTGTTCCTGCGCGCCGCGGTGCTGACCGAGCGCTACAAGCCCGACTTTCTGCTGGTGCATCCCATGGGCGCCGACACGGTCGGCCACCGCCATGGCGGGCGGTCGAGCCAGTACGCCAACCAGGCGCTGGAGATCGACAAGCAGCTCGCCGTCCACGTGCCGCGCTGGCGCCAGCAGGGCTACACCGTCTTCGTCACCGCCGACCACGGCATGGACGAGCACGGCAACCATGGCGGCGCCATCGACATCCATACGCTGGTGCCGTTCTACCATGTCGGCCACGCGGCGGGCGGCATCGCCGAAGAGGATGCGCCGCAGACCGCCGTCGCGCCGACCGTCTTGAAGGCGATGGGGCTCCGGCCGCCGCCCGCGATGCGCACCGCAGCCCTCGCCTAGGAGTTCCCGCCCTTGCGCCTCGTCGCCGCGATGGTCAAGCACGAGACCAACACCTTCTCGCCCGTGCCGACGCCGCTGGAGCGCTTCAACCCCAGTTTCGGCAACGCCGCGCATAGCGCCTACAAGGGCACCAACACGCCGCTCGGCGGCTATATCGGCCAGGCCGAGGCGCTGGGCGCGGAGCTCAGCGTGCCGGTCGCGGCCGAGGCCTGGCCCTCGGGCAAGGTCGACCACCAGGCCTTCGAGCGGCTCTGCGACGCCGTGCTGGAATCGGTGCAGCGGGGCTGCGACGCGGTGCTGCTCGACCTGCACGGCGCGATGGTGGCCGAGCGCCACGACGACGGCGAGGGCGAGCTCTTGCGCCGCATCCGCCAGCTCAAGCCCGGCATCCCGATCGCGGTCGCGCTCGACTTCCACACCAACCTGACCCAGCTCATGGTCGATAACTGCACCGCCATCGTCGGCTACAAGACCTACCCGCATGTCGACATGCGCGAGGCCGGCGAGCAGGCGGGCAGGATCGTGCTCGACATGCTGGCCGGCAGGACGAAGCCGGTGATGCGCTGGGGCAACCGGCCGATGATCCCGCACATCATGCGCCAGGCGACGGACGACGAGCCGATGAAGTCGCTCATTGCTACCGCGAAGCGGTTGGAGCAGGGCAAGGTGCTAGCCGCCACCGTCTTCGCCGGCTTCCCGCACGCCGACATCCACGACGCGGGCTTGAGCGCCGTGGTGATCGCGGACGGCGACGCCGACGCGGCCGAGGCGGCGACGCAGGAACTGCTGGACCAGGCCTGGCGCGACCGCGCGGGCTTCGTCTACCGGGGGGAGCCGATCGACCAGGCGATCGCGCGCGCCAAGACGGAAGCCGCGAAACCGGGCGCGGGCCCGGTCATCCTGCTCGACCACTGCGACAATTGCGGCTCGGGCGGGACGCAGGACGACATGACCGCCATCGCCGCCGTGCTGCGCTCCGGTCTCGAGGACGTCGCGGCCTTCTCCGTCGCCGACCCCGAGGCCGTGCAGCTTTTGATCGACGCGGGCGTGGGGCGGCGCGCGACCATCCAGCTCGGCGGCAAGCGCGACATGCCCAGCATCGGCGTCAAGGGCAAGCCGCTGCAGGTCTCGGGCGTCGTGCGCGCGATCACCGACGGCGAGTTTGTCATCCGGGGGCCGATGTATACCGGCGTCCGCGTCGGCATGGGCCGCACGACGGTGCTGGACACCGGCGCGGTCGAGATCGTCGTCACCGAACGCAACCACGAGCCCTGGGACCTGGGCTGCCTGCGCAACGTGGGCATCGAGCCCACGGCCAAGCGCTTCGTTCTCTTGAAGTCCCGCGTCCACTGGCGCGCCGGCTACAAGCCGATCGCCAAGGCCGTCGTCGACTTGTCCGGACAAGGCGTCACCACCTCCGACTATTCGATATTGCGCTTCGATAAGCTGCGCCGGCCGATCTATCCGTTGGATCAAATGGCGGACTGACGATGCCGCATTGACCCGGCTATTTCCCGGGTTCATCTTCCGCGCCATAAGCAATCCGCGAGAACAGGGGATCCCATGCAGATCGGCGTTCCGAAAGAGATCAAGAAGATGGAGAACCGCGTCGGCCTGGTGCCGGCGAGCGTGCGCGAGCTGGTTCACCACGGCCACAAGGTGCTGATCGAGACCGGCGCCGGCGCCGGCATCGGCATCGACGACGCGGCCTACAAGAAGGCCGGCGCCAAGATCGCCCCCGACGCGGCGGCGGTGTTCAAGAAGGCCGACATGATCGTCAAGGTGAAGGAGCCGCAGGCGGTCGAGTGCCGCATGCTGCGCCCGGGCCAGGTGCTGTTCACCTACCTGCACCTTGCCGCCGACAAGGACCAGACGCTGGGCCTGACCAAGTCCGGCTGCATCGGCATCGCCTACGAGACGGTGACCGACGCGCGCGGCGGGCTGCCGCTCCTGGCGCCGATGAGCGAGGTCGCCGGCCGCATGGCGGTGCAGGTCGGCGCGCATTGCCTGGAGAAGGCGCAGGGCGGCTCGGGCGTGCTGCTCGGCGGCGTGCCCGGCGTGCCGGCGGCGAAGGTCACGATCATCGGCGGCGGCGTGGTCGGCACCAACGCCGCGCGCATGGCCATGGGCCTGGAGGCCGCGGTGACGGTGATCGACAAGTCGATCCACCGCCTCTACGAGCTCGACCTGCAGTTCGGCGCCAAGCTCAACACGCGCTATTCCACGGTCGACGCGATCGAGGAGCTGGTGACCAGCTCCGACCTGGTGATCGGCGCCGTGCTGGTGCCGGGCGCCGCCGCGCCGCGCCTCGTCACCCGCGCGATGCTGAAGCAGATGCGCCCGGGCTCGGTCGTCGTCGACGTCGCCATCGACCAGGGCGGCTGCTTCGAGACCAGCCACGCGACCACCCATGACAAGCCGACCTACGTGGTCGACGGCGTGGTGCATTACTGCGTCGCCAACATGCCGGGTGGCGTCGCGCGCACCTCGGCCTTCGCGCTCAACAACGCCACCCTGCCCTTCGTGCTGGCGCTGGCCAACAAGGGCTACCGCAAGGCCCTGGCCGACGACGTGCACCTGCGCCGGGGGCTGAACATCCATACCGGCAAGGTGACCTACCAGGCGGTCGCCGAGGCCTTGAAGATGCGCTACCAGCCGGCCGAGGAAGCCCTCGGTCTCTGAGCAGGGGGCTCTAGGCTTGGCCGCGACCCTCAAGCCGCGCCCGATGCCGCCCTCGCTCTGGGCGGCGACAGCGATTCCCGCCCCGCCGACGCCCGCGCTCGACGCCACGCTCACGGCCGACGTGGCGATCGTCGGCGCGGGCTATACCGGGTTGTCGGCGGCGCTGCACCTGGTCGAGCGCGGCGTCTCGGTCGCGGTGCTCGACGCCGGCGAGCCGGGCTGGGGCGCGTCGGGGCGCAATGGCGGCCAGGTGATCCCGGGCCTCAAATACGACCCCGACGAGCTGGAGCGGATGTTCGGGCCCGAGCTGGGGCCGCGCATGGCCGAGTTCGCCGGCAAGTCGGCAGACCTCGTGTTCGACCTGATCGACAAGCACCAGATCGCCTGCGACCCGGTCCGCACCGGCTGGCTGCAGCCCGCGCATTCGCCCACGGGCAAGATCAACGCCGACCGCCGCGCCGCGCAGTGGATCAAGCGCGGCGCCGACGTGGCGCTGCTCGACCGCGCCCAGATGGCCGACATGCTGGGCAGCGAGCACTACTGCGGCGGCTGGATCGACCGCCGCGCCGGCAACATCCAGCCGCTCAGCTTCGCGCGCGGCCTCGCCGCCGCCGCGATCGCGCAGGGCGTCGCGGTGCACGGCAGCACGGAAGCGCAGACTCTGCGGCGCGAGGACGGCAAGTGGCGCATCGAGGCGCCGGGCGGCGCCTCGGTGCTGGCCGAGCATGTGCTGCTGGCGACCAACGGCTACACCGACAGCCTCTGGCCCGGGCTGGAGCGCGAGGTGATCTCGACCAACTCCTACCAGGCGGCCACGCGGCCGCTGCCCGCGTCGATCCGCGCGGGTATCCTCAAGGGCGGCCAGGCCGCCAGCGACACCCGCCGCGTGCTGCTCTACTACCGGCTCGACCGCGACGGCCGGTTCATCATCGGCGGCCGCGGCACCGCGACCGACGAACCGTCGCCGCCGCTGTTCGAGAAGCTGCGCCAAGCGGCCCGCGCGATCTACCCGCAGCTCGCCGAGGTCGAATGGGGCAACCACTGGTCCGGCCGGGTCTGCTTCACCACGGACCACTTGCCGCATCTGGTCGACCTCGCCCCCGGCCTCGTCGCCGCGCTCGGCTACCAGGGCCGCGGCGTGGCGATGGCGACCAATCTCGGCAAGCTCGCCTCGGCCTACATCATGGGCACGCCCGCCGACGCCCTGCCGCTGCCCGTGGCAACAAAGCTCACCCCGTTCCCCTGCCACTTCCTGCGCGTGCCGGCGCTCTACGCCGCGACGCGGTGGTACCGGCTGATGGACATGATCAACTAACGCTGTTGCGGCTGTCGCCTTTCTTCTCCGCTTTCATCGTCATGCCCGGGCTTGTCCCGGGCATCCATTTGTCGGGCGTCGCGAAAATGGATCGCCGGAACAAGTCCGGCGATGACGAAAGAAGTGCAGCGTCGGTTGAACCGGACGCTCCCGGGTCAAGCCCGGGCGGGACGAAAGAGCGGGACGGAAGAATCAATAACTCCCGACGTAGCGCCTTTGATGCGTCGCGGCGTGGAGCTGGTTCATCATGGTGATGAAGTCATAGACCGGCACGCCCGAGGCTTCCTGCACGGCGGCGGCGTAAGGCGGGAGCATCGAGCATTCAAGGAGTATGCCGCCGAGATCGAGGTGGGCCTGCTGGATCTCCTTCACCACGCCGACGACCTCGGCTTCGATCTTGGCGGCGTCGATCGAGCCCTTCTCGTCGAACACGGCGGTCTTGAACTCGGGCTGGTCCTGCAGGCCGCGGATGACCAGCCTGTTAGGCACCTTGAGGCCGGCGCGGGCGAGGAAGGCCTCGGTCAGGTTGTTGGAGTCCGCGGTCAGGATGGCGATCGGCCGCTCGGCGGCGATCGTGCCGGCCATCATCGGGAGTTGCAGCAGGGACGAGAGCGCGACCGGGATCTTCACCGCGCGCCGCACCTCGTCCTGGAACTGCAGCATGAAGCCGCAGTCGCTCGACAGCGCCCGCACGCCCTGGGCCTCGAGCGCCCGGGCGGTCTCGACCGCCGCCTTGGCGAGGTCGGGCGCGCCGGCGAGGCAGGCCGCCGTGGAAAGCCCGGGCACGACCCTGTAGAGCACCGGGTAGGCATAGGTGCTGGCGTTGTCCACGTCGCCCGGGATGAAGGGCAGGGAGCAGTCGAGCTGCAGGATGCCGATGGCGAGGCCGTAGTTCCGCGCCCCGCGCCGCGTCGTGTAGACCGTCATCGCCACCCCTCGTCCGCCCGTGATTCCACAGGCGATCTTAGGAACCGCGCTGCCGCATTGACAAGCCGGGACGCGGGCGGCTGAATGCGGCGAGGCGCGGGGGCGAGGGGCCGAGCGCATTCTTCATCCGTCATGGCCGGGCTTGACCCGGCCATCCACGCTTGTTCCGTGCGAGGCGGTCGGCGTGGGTGCCCGGGTCAAGCCCGGGCATGACGAAGAGAGGCGGAGTGGGGAAGTCGATGCACAAGACGTTCAAGTTTATCGGCGTCGCGCTCGCGGCGGTGTTGGCGGCCACGGGCGCGCAGGCGCAGGCCAAGAAGGAAGTCTACGTCTACAACTGGTCGGACTACATCGACTTCAAGATCCTCGAGGACTTCACCAAGGAGACCGGGATCCAGGTGATCTACGACACTTACGATTCGAACGACCTGCTCGAGACCAGGCTGATGGCCGGCAAGTCGGGCTACGATGTCGTCGTGCCGACGACCAATTTCCTGGCGCGCGAGATCAAGGCCGGCGTCCTGAGCCCGCTCGACAAGGCGAAGCTGCCGAACTGGAAGCACCTGGACGAGGGCATCCTCGACCGCGTCGGCCGCTACGATCCCGGCAACGCCTATTCCGTGCCCTACATGTGGGGCACGTCGGGCATCGGCTACAACGTCGCGCAGGTGCGCCAGCGGATGCCGAATGCGCCGGTCGATTCGCTCGACCTGATCTTCAACCCGGACGTGGCGGCGAAGTTCAAGGACTGCGGCATCATGGTGCTGGACGCCGCCGACGAGCTGATCCCGGCGGCGCTGCGCTACCTGGGCCTCAACCCCGACGCCAAGGACGCCGAGACCATCGCCAAGGCCGAGGCGCAGCTCCTGAAGGTGCGGCCCTTCATCCGCAAGTTCCACTCCAGCCAGTACATCGAGGACCTGGCCAACGGCGCGATCTGCATCGCGTTTGGCTACTCGGGCGACATCGTGCAGGCGCGCCAGCGCGCCAAGGACGCCAAGAAGGGCGTGGAGATCGCCTACAGCGTGCCGAAGCAGGGCGCGCTGATCTGGGTCGACAGCTTCGCCATCCCCAAGGACGCGCCGAACAAGGACCACGCCCACGCCTTCATCAACTACATGATGAAGCCGGAGGTGGTGGCCAAGGCGTCGAACGCCGTGTTCTATCCCAACGCCAACAAGGACTCGGACAAGTTCGTCGCGGCCGAGGTCAAGACCGACCGCGGCATCTACCCGCCGCCGGAAGTGCTGGTCACGCTGTTCGCCGTGTCGCCCTACGACCAGGCGAGCCAGCGCGCGCTGAACCGCTCCTGGACCCGGGTGAAGCGCGGGAAGTAATGCCCGCGCCCTTCCTCGCGATCGAGGGCGTCGCCAAGGCCTTCGGCGGGGTCACCGCGGTCGACGGGGTCGACCTCGCGATCGAGCGCGGCGAGATCTTCGCGCTGCTCGGGCCCTCGGGCTGCGGCAAGACCACGCTGCTGCGGATGCTCGCGGGATTCGAGACGCCGGATCGCGGGCGCATCGTGCTCGACGGCCGGGATATCGGCGGCGTGCCGCCCTATCGCCGG
>JAEULC010000244.1 GCA_016792605.1 Rhodospirillales bacterium | reverse complement strand
GCGGCGGTCTGGCGCGTGCGGCCGAGCGGGCTCGACACCAGGGCGACGTCGGCGCGTCCGTTCAGCAGCCCGGCGAGCCTGCGACCCATCGCGCTGGCCTGGCGCTCGCCGCGCGGCGACAGGACCGAGTCGCGCTGGCCTTGGATGCGGCCCTCGGCGTTCCACAGCGTCTCGCCGTGGCGCAACAGGTAGATCATGCGGAAACTCTACTTCTTGCGGCGGTCCTCGGCGAGCCAGCGGAACAGCTCGTCCATGCGCCGCTTCACCAGCGCATCGCGGTCGCGCGACTTCCAGTCGTAGAGGCCGGGCCACTCGCCGGTGCCCTGCTTCTGCTTCAGCACCTCGGCGATCTTGGCGGGCGGCTCGGGCGCGGTCGAGATGTCGGGCTGCAGGAAGCGGGCGAAGTTGTACATCGTCTCGAGCCCGCCGATATCCGCCGACTCGATCGGGCCCGTGATGCCGACGCGCCGGCCGAAGGAGGTACGCACCACGGCGTCGATCACCTCGGGCTTGGCCACGCCGTCCGCCCACAGCGCCCAGGCCTCGCGCAGCAGCGCGAACTGCAGGCGGTTACCGATGAAGCCCTTCACTTCCTTGTCGATCACGACCGGCGTCTTGCCCGTGGCGCGGATCAGCTCGACCGTGCGGCCGACGACCTCCGGCGCGCAGTGCGGACCGCCGCAGATCTCGACCAGCGGAATGAGCTGCGGCGGGTACCAGAAATGCGCCGCGATGACGCGCGCCTTGCGTCCGACCTTGGTCACCAGCGCGCTTGCCGGCTGGCCGCTCGACGAGGCCAGGATCGCGTCGGGCCGGCATAAGGCGTCGAGCTTGGCGAAGATCTCGATCTTGAGCGGCAGGTCCTCGGTCACCGCCTCCAGCACGAAGTCGGCGTCCCTGGCGTCCTCGAGCGCGACCGAGGTCTTGATGCGCCCGGGCACGGCGTCGGCCTCGCCCTGCGTCACGATGCCGTGGGCGACGAAATCCTTGAGGCTCGCCTTGATCCGCTCGACCGCCGTCGCCAGGCTTGCCGGGTTGCGCCCGATCATCGTGACCGGGTGGCCGGCCATGGCGAAGACCTGCGTGGTGCCGTGGCCGATGATGCCGTTGCCGATGACGGCGATGCGTTCGCTGCCCATGGCTCAGAACATCGCTTCCAGCACGCGGTCGGGCGGCGAATGGCCGTCGACGAAGGTCTTGATGTTGATGATGACCTTCTCGCCCATGTCGATACGGCCCTCGATCGTGGCCGAGCCCATGTGCGGCAGCAGCACGACGTTGTCGAGCTTGAGCAGCTTGGGGTTGATCGCGGGCTCGTTCTCGAATACGTCGAGGCCGGCGCCGGCCAGCTCGCCCGCGGCCAGCATCCGGGCCAGCGCGTTCTCGTCGATCACCTCGCCGCGCGACGTGTTCACGACGTAGGCGTGCGACCGCAGCATCTTCAGGCGCCGCGCCGACAGCAGGTGATAGGTGGCCGGCGTGTGCGGGCAGTTGACCGACACCATGTCGACCCTGGCCAGCATCTGGTCGAGACTCTCCCAGTAGGTCGCATCGAGCTCGGCTTCCGTCTCCTGATGCACCCGGCGGCGGTTGTGGTAGTGCACGGCCAGGCCGAAGCCGCGCGCGCGGCGCGCCACCGCCGTGCCGATGCGGCCCATGCCGATGATGCCCAGGCGCTTGCCCCAGATGCGGTGGCCGAGCATGCCGGTCGGGCTCCAGCCGCCCCATTTGCCGCTGCGCACCACGCGCTCGCCCTCGGCCAGGCGCCGCGGCACGGCCAGGATCAGGGCCATGGTCATGTCGGCCGTGTCCTCGGTCAGCACGCCCGGCGTGTTGGTGACGGTGACGCCGCGCTGGCGCGCCGTCTTCAGGTCGATATGGTCGACGCCGGTGCCGAACGAGGCGATCAGCTTCAGGTTCGGCCCCGACTTGGACAGGATGCCGGCGTCGATCCGGTCGGTCACGGTCGGCACCAGCACGTCGGCCGCGGCCGCGGCCTCCACCAGCTCGGCCTGGGTCATCTTGTGGTCGTCGAGATTGAGCCGCGTGTCGAACAGCTCCATCATCCGGGTCTCGATGGCGTCGGGCAGCTTGCGCGTCACGACCACGACGGGCTTCTTGCGGTTCGACGGCATGCTTTTCCCCTGAGCCAACGGCAGCCTGACGGCCATACCAAGCCGCCCCCGGAAAGTCCAGTATCGCGGGGCGATCCCGAGCCCCGACGCGGCTTGACCCTTGCCCGGATGCGACCGTATAAGCCGTTGAGGATGATCGAAACCGCTGTTCATCGATGCCGGGCGGGGTGTTGATCGCCCCGGGCCGCCGCCGGGCGGCGCTGCTGGGCCTCGCTGGCGCTGTCGCCGCGGCCTTGGCGCTGGCGGTCGCCCTTCCCGCCCATGCCCAGAACGAGCGGCCCGACAAGGCCGGCAAGCTGCCGCGATTCGCCTCGCTGAAATCCGACGACGTGAACGTCCGCACCGGCCCGGGCCCGCGCTACCCCGTGGACTGGAAGTTCGTGCGCCGGGACATGCCGGTGGAGATCGTCGCCGAGTTCGAGACCTGGCAGAAGATCCGCGACTGGGAGGGCACCGAGGGCTGGGTGCACCAGAGCATGCTGTCGGCGCGGCGCCACGTGCTGGTCACCGGCGACAAGCTCCAGGAACTCCACCGCAAGCCCGAGGAGGCCGCGACCGTGGTCGCGCGCACCGAGCCCGGGGTGATCGGCCAGCTGCAGCAGTGCGAATCGAACTGGTGCCGCGTCCAGATGCGCAAGGTGACGGGCTGGGTACGCCGCGACGCGATCTGGGGCGTCTATGCCGACGAGGACATGAAATGACGTTCCGCCATTTCCCGCTGAACCAGAAGCCCGAGCCGGCCAGGCCGCGGCTGGGCCTGCTGGTGCCCGCCACCGACCACATCAGCGAGCCGGCGATCCTGGACATGGTGGCAGGCACCGGCATCGACGTGATGGTCAACCGGGTGAAGCTGCAGAACCCGATCACCGTCGCGAACCTGGCGCGCATGGTCGACGACGTCACCCGGGCCAGCACCGACCTGCTGCCGGACGGACGGATCGACGCGGTGATCTTCTCGTGCACCTCGGGCACGGTCGCGGTCGGGCCGGAACGCGTCGGCCAGGCGATCGCCGCCGGCCGGCCGGGCGTCCCTTTCACCACGCCGATCACCGCCGGGATCAAGGGCTGCAAGCTCCTGGGGCTGAAGCGCATCGCCGTGCTGACGCCCTATCTCGACGAGGTCAACGAGCCGATCCGCCGGTTCATCGAGCAGAACGGCATCGCGGTCGGCGACTTCGGCAGCTTCAAGGTCTCGACCGAGCCCGAGATCGCCGCGATCCAGCCCGAGACGATCCTGGCCGCGGCCAAGGCGCTGGACGCGCCGGGCATCGACGGCATCTTCATCTCCTGCACCGGCATGCGCGGCCACCGGGCGCTCGACGCGCTGGAGCAGGCGATCGGCAAGCCCTGCCTCAGCAGCAACCAGGCGCAGCTCTGGGACGCGCTTGGCTTGATCGGCTACGACAAGCCGATCAAGGGTTTCGGCAGCATGCTGGCGCGCACACCGGTCGCGGCGCGCCACGCCGCGGAGTAGTCCCATGGCGCTCAGCCGGGCCCAGATCGACGGCTTCGCGCGCGACGGCTTCGTCAGCGGCATCCCGGCGCTCTCGCCCGACGAGGTCCGGTTGTTCCGCGACACGGCCGAGGCGTTCGAGCGCGCGCATC
Source organism: Rhodospirillales bacterium (assembly GCA_016792605.1). Lineage (GTDB taxonomy): Bacteria > Pseudomonadota > Alphaproteobacteria > JAEULC01 > JAEULC01 > JAEULC01. The sequence continues at coordinate 4,066 of JAEULC010000244.1, read as the reverse complement.
CCGCCGAGGCCCGGTGGGCGTTCGACATCAAGTCGAACCTGATGTTCGACTGGGTCTACGAGAATGGCCGCCATCCGCGCATCCTGGACGCGGTCGCCGACCTCCTCGGGCCCGACCTGCTGCTGACCAACTCGATCTTCCGCATCAAGGAGCCGGGCACCTCCACGAACTACGGATGGCACCAGGATTCGGCGCGCATCGCGGTCAACCCCTGCCCCGTCATCGTCTACGTGGCCTTCTCCGAGGCGACGCCCGAGAACGGCTGCCTGAAGGTCATTCCCGGCACGCACCATGCCGTCGTGCCCTTCGAGCTCGTCAGCAATCCCAGCCAGCCGAACCGCCGCGTCGCGCGCGTGCGCGATCCCGATGTCGAGCGCGCGGTGGACCTGACGCTTAAGCCGGGCGAGATCGCGATCTTCAGCGCCAACGCCGTGCATGGGTCGCCGCCCAACCGCAGCACGGCGCGGCGCTTCGCAGTGCTGCACGACTACACGCCCGCCGCCGCGCGGCAGACGATCGGCAAGGGCTCCGGCCAGCTCGTGCGCGGCCAGGACCGCTTCGGACATTTCGCGCCCGAGCCCGTGCCGGGCCCGGATTTCCGCACCAATGCCGCGATGCGCCGCCGCGTGCTCAAGGCCTATCCCGAGAACATCCTGATGGGCCCGCTGGAGCCCGGCCAGGCACCCGAGTTCCCCGACGCCGCCTAGATTCGTCGGGCCTAGCTTTCGTAGCGCGTGTTGCCGCGCCGGCTGGTGTCGAGCGGCAGCTCCATGAATACCGGCTGGTGTGCGCGCTGCGAGCAGGCCTGGCGCGGGCACAGGTGGCAGTTGATGCCGATCTTGCTGAACATCTGCCGGTCCTCGAGGTTGTACGCGGCGGCGTAGCGCAGCTTCTTCGCGTATTGCAGCTCGCAGCCCAGCGCGATCGACAGGCGGTGGTCCTGGGTGGCGAAGTTCATCGTCGGCCGGTCGGCCGTGCGGCTGACCGTGAAGAACTGGTCGCCGTCCGGCAGCTCCACGAACTGCGGCAGGATCACGCCCGGCATGCGGAACGCCATGTGGACGTTCCACACCGGACAGGCGCCGCCATACTCGGCCAGGTGGAAGGAGGTCGAGTTGAAGCGCTTGGTGACGTTGCCGGCCTTGTCGACGCGCAGGAAGAAGAACGGCACGCCCTGCGCGCCTGGCCGCTGCAGCGTCGTCAGGCGCTGGCAGGCCTGCTCGTAGGACACGCCGAAGCGCGCGCCGATGCGGTCGATGTCGTAGGCCGTGTTTTCCGCCGTCTCCAGGAACTGCGGATAGGGCATCAGGAAGGCGGCGGCGAAGTAGTTCGCGAGCTCGACATGGCAGCGCGCCAGGCTGGTGCCCTTGGCGATGCCGCCCTCGGCGGTCAGCTCGTCCAGCACGCCCTGCAGCTCGACCAGGCACAGGACATGGGCGAGCTGGAAAACCTGGTTGCTGTGGTCGAGGACTTCGGACAGGTGGACGACCCGCTCGTCGCGCTCGTAGACACGCAGCGCCTGGGTCATTTCCTCGGCGGCCCGTCGGCGGACACGGATGCCGTGCGCGCCCAAGAGCCGCGCCTTCAGCGCGGCGTAGTTGTCGTCGGCATCGCAGCTGAGGTCGGCGCGCAGGTTCTCGGCGGCAATCTCCAGCGTATGGAAGTAGTTCGAGTGGTTGCGGAAAAAGTCGTGGATCACCGCTTCGGCCGAGGAGGCCAGCAGCCCCTCGGGCCCGCCGGCCGTGCCTTGCCGCATGATGCGCTCGAGCGTCGTGCGGTGAATGCCGTAGAGCTGCAGGAACTGCTCGACCAGGCGCGGCGCATGGTCGATCGCGGCGCGCAGCTCGGGCAGTTCCGGCCCGCCGCCGGAGAACATGGGGTCGCGGATCGCCGTTCGAAGCTCGGACAGCAGGGTCGAGCGCTCGTCGCGCACGAGGTGTCGCCAGTCGACCTGGTAGGTATCGGACAGCGCCATCAGCAGGCGCACCGAAAGGCTGCGCTGGTTGTTTTCGAGCAGGTTGACGTAGCCGGCGCTGACGCCGAGCAGCCTGGCCATCTCGGCCTGGGTCTGCTGGCGGTCGCGGCGAAGCTGCCGTAGCTGGGGGCCGACAAAGGTCTTGGCCATGATTCACGGAGAATATTACAACACAACAATTATTAGCAATATGTTTAGCGACATGCAACACATTTACCCGTATTTGAATGCGTTTGGGATCGCAGGGTGATACCTCCGAAGCAAGCCTGTTCGCACGATGCAGGCGACGGCAGGAAGGGAGGGCGGTTCAATGAAGCGGAAGATCCTGGTCCTGGGTGCGTCCTACGGCTCGCTGTTTGCCACCAAATGCCTGATGGCGGGCTATGACGCGACCCTGGTGTGTCGCGCCGACACCGCGGCGCTGATTAACCGGGATGGGACCGTCGTCCGCCTCGGGCTGAAGGGAGAGGCATCGCCGCGGGCGATCCGGTCGGGCGACCTGCCCGGACGCGCGGATGCCGCCACGCCCGAGCAGGTCGATCCGGCCGGCTACGACCTCGCCGTCCTGGCGATGCAGGAACCGCAATACGGCAACCCCACGATCCGTGCGCTGTTGGGCCGCATCGCCGAGGCGCGGATACCCTGCCTGTCGCTGATGAACATGCCGCCGCTTTCCTACCTGCGGCGGATCGCGAGCATCGACGCGGATGGCGTGGAGGCCGCCTATACCAACGCCCGCCTGTGGGATCGTCTAGATCCCGCGCTGGTCACCCTCTGCTCCCCCGATCCCCAGGCCGTCCGTCCACGCGACGAGCCTGCCAACGTGCTGCAGGTGGGGCTGGCGACGAACTTCAAGGCGGCCAGCCTTCCGATGCCGCATCACAACGAGGTGCTTACGACCCTAGCGCACGACATCGACGCGGTGCGACTCGACGGGGCGGACGTGCCGGTGAAGCTGCGCATTCACGTGTCGCGCTTCGTGCCCTTCGCCAAGTGGCCGATGCTGCTGACCGGCAACTACCGCTGCGTCACGCCAGGCGCGCCGGTCGCGATCCGCGAGGCGGTGCTGGGCGACCTGGCGCTGTCGCGCGAGATCTACGCCTGCGTCCAGTCGATCGTGACGCGGCTCGGCGGCCAGTCCGAGGACATGGTCGACTTCGACAAGTACGCCGCCGCCGCGGAGCGCCTGGCGAACCCGTCCTCCGTCGCCCGCGCGATCGCCGCCGGCGCGCCCTTGATCGAGCGCGTCGACAAGGTGGTGCAGCTCGTCGGCCGCCAGCACGGCATCGCCCACCCGGCGATCGACCGCATCGTCGCCCGGATTGATCGACGCCTGGGCAACAGCGGCGTCCGCGCCGCCTGACCGCGAACCCAGCCGCAGAAAAGGAACGCACCATGCCCGGCTTCAAAGGCCTCGCCGTCCCCGGCCCGACCAACATGCCCTTCCGTGTCCGCCAGGCGATGGATGTGGCGCTGGAGGATCACCGCGCGCCGGACTTCCCGCAATTCACCCTGCCGCTGCTGGCCGACCTGAAGAAGGTGTTCCAGACACAGACGGGCCACGTGATCGTCTTCCCCGGCTCGGGCACCGGCGGGTGGGAGTCGGCGATCGCCAACACGCTGTCGCCGGGCGACACGGTGCTGGCCTCGGTCTTCGGGCAGTTCTCGCTGCTCTGGGTCGATCTCTGCCAGCGCTTCGGCCTCACGGTCGACGCGATCCAGGTCGACTGGGGCAAGGGCGTGCCGCTGGACCAGTACCGCGCCAGGCTGGAAGCCGACCCGCAGCATCGCATCAAGGCCGTGCTGGTGACGCAGAACGAGACCGCCACCGGCGTGACCTCGGACGTGGCCGGCGTCCGCCGGATCCTGGACGACCTCGACCACCCCGCGCTGCTGTTCGTCGACGGCGTCAGCTCGATCGCCTCGATCGACTTCCGCATGGACGAGTGGGGCGTGGACGTGGCCGTCGCCGGCTCGCAGAAAGGCTTCATGCTGCCGACCGGGCTGGCGATCGTCGGCGTGAGCGCGAAGGCCCTGGAGGCAGGCGCCCGGGCGACCATGCCGCGCTGCTTCTTCTCCTACCGCGACATG
>JAEULC010000238.1 GCA_016792605.1 Rhodospirillales bacterium | reverse complement strand
GCCCGACTCGCCGACGATGCCCAGCGTCTCGCCGCGCCGGATCGATATCGCCACGTTGTCGACCGCCTTGACCGTCCGGGCCCGCTGGAACCAACTGCCGCCAAGATAGGTCTTGGACAGGGCCTCGGTCCGCAGCACCTGCACGTCCTCCGCCAGCGTGCGCCGCGGCGGCGGCACCATGCCCGGCACGGCGGCGATCAGGCGCTTGGTGTAGGCCTCGCGCGGGCGGGCCAGGACCGACTCGGTGTCGCCGAGCTCGACCAGCTTGCCCTGGTGCATCACCGCAACCCGGTCGGCGATCTCGGCGACGACGCCGAAATCGTGGGTGATGAACAGCACCCCGGTGCCGAACTGGACCTGGATGTCCTTGATCAGCTTCAGGATCTGCGCCTGGGTGGTGACATCGAGCGCGGTGGTCGGCTCGTCGGCGATGATCAGCGCCGGCTCGAGCGCCAGCGCCATGGCGATCATGATGCGCTGGCGCTGGCCGCCCGAGAGCTGGTGCGGGTAGGCGCCGATCATGCGCTGCGGCTCGGGCAGGCGCACGCGGTCGAGCATTTCCAGGATGCGCCTCTGCCGCGCCGCTGGGTCGAGCCTGGTATGGGCGCCGAGCACCTCGTCGATCTGCCGGCCGCAGGTCATCACCGGGTTCAGCGCCGTCATCGGCTCCTGGAAGATCATCGACATGCGCGCGCAGCGGAGCTCGCGCAGGCGGCGCGGCGACGCCTTTAGCAGGTCCTCGCCTTCCAGCAGCACCTGGCCCGCGACCGGCTTCAGCGTCTTCGGCAACAGGCCCATGACGGTGAAGGCCGAGACCGACTTGCCCGAGCCGGACTCGCCGACCAGGCACACGATCTCGCGCGGGCGCACCGTGAAGCTAAGCTCTTCGACCGCGAACTTGCGCTCGGCGTCGCGCGGCAGGGCGACGCTGAGGCCACGGACCTCCAGGATGGCGGCCTGGTCCATGCGCTAGATCCGCTTGCTCATGCGCGGGTCGAGCGTGTCGCGCAGCCCGTCGCCGATCACGTTGATCGCCAGCACCGCCAGCGACAGGAAGATGCCCGGGAACAGGATGTTGTGCGGGAAGACGCGGAACAACGCCCGGCCCTCGGCCATGATATTGCCCCAGGTCGGGATCTCGGGCGGGATGCCGATGCCGAGGAAGGACAGCAGCGCCTCGACCAGGATCGCCGAGGCGCAGATAAACGTGCCCTGCACGATCAGCGGCGCGAAGGTGTTCGGCATGATGTGGCGCAACAGGATCAGCGGCATCGGCGTGCCGAGCGCGACGGCGGCCTCGACATAGGGCTCCTCGCGGATCGTCAGCACCAGCGAGCGCACCAGCCGCACCACGCGCGGAATCTCGGGGATGGCGACGGCGAGGATCACCGTGGAGAGACCCGCGCCCCACAGGCTGACCAACGCGATGGCGAGCAATATGCCGGGAATCGCCATCATTCCGTCCATGAAGCGCATGACCACGCCATCGAGCCAGCGGACATAGCCGGCGAGCAGTCCGATGGTGAGGCCGATCGACACGCTGATGATGGTGGCCGCCACGCCGACCGCCAGCGAGACTCGGGTGCCGTAGAGCACGCGGCTGTAGACGTCGCGGCCCAGGCTGTCGGTGCCCATCCAGGCGGTGCGTGTGACCTTGGTCCCGTCGGCCTGCCGCGTCGACAGCTCGACGCCCGGCTTCTTGTTGCGCGAGGACGGGTCGATCGCCGAGGGCGCGACGGTTCCCAGGAACGGCGCCGCGATCGCGATGGCGAGCAGGATCAGCAGGATGACGCCGCCGAACAGCACCGAGGGGTGGCGCGACAGGCGACGGATCGTGGACGGCCGGGACGGCGCGACCGCCTCGACCTGTTCGCGGATGTCGCTGAGCGTGGTCAATACCGGATCCTCGGATCGAGCAGGACATAGGCCAGGTCGATCAGCAGATTGACCAGCACGTAGACGAAGGAGAACAGCAGCACCACCGCCTGGATGGTTGGGAAGTCGCGCGCCAGCACCGCGTCGACCGTCAGCCGGCCGATGCCGGGGATGCCGTAGACGCTCTCGGTCACGACGACGCCGCCGATCAAGAGCGCGATGCCGATGCCGATCACCGTCACGATCGGGATCGCCGCGGTGCGCAGCCCGTGGCGGATCAGCACCACGCGGTCGCTGAGGCCCTTAGCGCGCGCGGTGCGGATGTAGTCCTCGTTCATCACCTCGAGCATCGAAGCGCGGGTGATGCGGGCGATCAACGCCACGTAGATCACCGAGAGGGTCGATGCCGGCAGGATCAGCCGCTCGAAGAACGGCCAGAACCCTTGCGTGATTGAGCGGTAGCCCTGGACCGGCAGCCAGCCGAGGGTGATCGCGAAGACATAGATCAGCAGGTAGCCGATGACGAATACCGGCACCGAGAAACCGAACACCGACAGCGCCATGACGAAGCGGTCGACCCAGGTCTCGTGCCTGTAGGCGGCGATGACACCCAGCGGCACGGCGATCAGGATCGACAGCAGGATCGTGGCTGTGGCGAGCGCCAGGGTCGGCTCCAGGCGCTGCGCGATCAGCTCGGCCACGGTCTTCTTGAAGAAGAACGACTCGCCGAAGTCGCCGTGCAGCAAACGGCCGCCCCAGATCGCGAACTGCGTCAGCAGCGGCTGGTCGAGCCCCAGCTTGGCGCGGATCTGGGCCACCTGCTCGGTCGTGGCGTTGTCGCCCGCCAGGATCGCCGCCGGGTCGGCCGGCGTCAGCCGCAGCATCAGGAAAACGAACACCGCCACCATCGCCAGCACCGGGATGGTGGCCAGCAGCCGCCGGGCAACGAACATCAGCATGGCGCCGCCCGGCGGATCAGCTCAGGACCAAACGATTCACTTCTTGGTGACGTTCCAGAACACCGGCGCCGGCGCGGTCAGGAAGCCCGAGACCACCTGCTTGCGGATCGCGGCGGGCTGGTACCACTGGCCGAGATGGATATGCGTGCCATACTGGATGGCGCGCGCCTGCACCTGCTCGGCGATCGCCTTCTGCTTGGCCGGATCGGTCTCCTTGGCGAAGGCGTCGCGCAGCTTCTCGATCTCGGGGTCGCAGGGCCAGCCGAACATCGCCTTCTCGCAGGAGGCGTTGAGGAAGCCGACCATGACGGGGTTCAGGATGTCGGCCGCCACCCATGAGGTCAGGAACGCGTTCCAGCCGCCCTGGGCCGGCGGCTCCTTCTTCGAGCGGCGCGCCACCAGGGTCTGCCAGTCCATCGACTGCATGTCGACCGTGAAGCCCGCCTTGCGCATCAGGTCGGCCGCGACGGGCGCCAGGTTGGTCAGCACCGACAGGTCGGTCGAGTGCATCAGCAGGACAGGCGTGCCGTCGTAGTTGGCTTCCTTCAGCAGCGCCTTGGCCTTGGCGAAGTTGGACTCGAGAATGCCCTCGGTGCCCTTCATCGACTCCAGCGGCGTGCCGCAGGGGAACATCGACTTGCAGAGCTTGTAGTAGGCCGCGTCGCCCACCACCGCCTTCAGGAAGTCCTCCTGGTTGAAGGCGTAGTAGACCGCCTGCCGGACCTTCTCGTTGTCGAATGGCTTGTGCAGCGTGTTGAAGCGGAAGGTGTACTGGTTGCCGAGCGGGTTCCAGTCGATGATGCCGATCTCCTTCTCCGCCTTCAGGACCGGCAGGAGGTCGTGCGTCGGCTGCTCCATGTAGTCGATTTCGCCGGCGATCAGCGCGTTCGCTGCGGTCTGGTGATCGGGGATCGCCAGCCACTCGACGCGGTCGACCTTGACCACCTTGCCGCCGGACAGCGCCGAGGGCGGCTCGGCCCGGGGCTTGTACTTCGCGAACTTGACGAAGACCGCCTTGTCGCCCGGCTTCCACTCGTCGCGCTTGAACATGAACGGGCCCGAGCCGATCGACTCCGAGATCTGCGTCATCGGGTCGGTCTCGGCGACGCGCTTCGGCATCATGAAGGGCACGTTCGAGCTCGGCTTGCCGAGCGACTGCAGCACCAGTCCGTAAGGCTCCTTGAGGATCAGCTTGAAGGTCTTGGCGTCGACCGCCTGGAATTCCTTCACGACGCTCAAGAGCTTCTGTCCCATCGAGTCGCGCGCGCCCCAGCGCTTGATCGAGGCGATGCAATCCTCGGCCGTCACCGGCTGGTCGTCGTGCCACAAGAGGCCGTCGCGCAGCGTGAAGGTGTAGGTCAGCTTGTCGGCGCTGACCTCGTGCTTGTCGACCATCTGCGGCTTGACCTCGAACTTTTCGTCCATCGCGAAAAGCGTGTCGTAGACCATGTAGCCGTAATTGCGCTGGATGTAGGCCGTGGTCCAGATCGGGTCGATGATCTTCAGGTCGGAATGCATCACGTTGCGCAGCGTGACCTGCGCCGCGGCTTTCGACGCGGGCAGCGCCGTCGCCAGCACGGCCATGCCGGCCAGCACGGTTCCCAGGAACAGCGAACGCTTGAACATCGAATACCCCCTAGACGATGAGCCCCTTGATCGAAGTATGGCCAAGCCCGCGCGGCACCGCAATGCGATAGCGATGCCACAGCCGTGCCACGACGCGCTTTGTTGTGCCGGGATGCCATGCCATGCTGCCCGCGGCTTTGCAGCAAATTAAAGGGGCAGGGGATGGCGGGGTTTGCCGAATATCAGAGCTACGACGCGCTGGGCCTGGCGGGGCTGATCGCGAAGAAGCAGGTCAAGGCCGAGGAAGTGCTGGACGCTGCCCTTTCCCGCGCGGACCGGCTGAACCCCAAGCTCAACGCGATCGTCTACCGCCAGGACGACGCCGCGCGCAAAGCCCTGGCCAATAATCCGACCGGCCCCTTCGCCGGCGTGCCGTTCCTGCTCAAGGATCTGTACGCGATCGACGCCGGCCATCCCTGCACCAACGGCAGCCGGTTCTGGAACGGCTTCCTGCCCGACCACGACCTGACGATCGTCGAGCGCTACAAGAAGGCCGGCCTCGCGATCTTCGGTCGCACCAACACGCCGGAGATGGGCCTGACCATGGCGACCGAGCCGGCGGCGCTAGGTATTTGCCGAAATCCCTGGAACCTGGAGCGCAGCGCGGGCGGCTCTTCCGGCGGCGCGGCGGCGGCCGTGGCGGCGCGCATCCTGCCGATGGCGCACGCGACCGATGGCGGCGGCTCGATTCGCATCCCGGCGTCGAATTGCGGCCTGGTGGGGCTGAAGCCCACTCGCGCGCGCAACCCGGCCGGCCCGGATGTCGGCGAGGGCTGGAGCGGGCTCGCGACCGGCCACTGCGTCTCGATCTCGGTGCGCGACAGCGCCGCCCTGCTCGACGCCACCAACGGCCCGGCGCCCGGCGACCCCTATGCCTGCCCGCCGCCCGCCAGGCCGTTCCTGCAGGAAGTGGGCGCCGATCCCGGCAAGCTCCGGATCGGCCTCGTGACCGCGGGACCGGATGGCGACAAGGCGCATCCCGAGTGCATCGAGGGCGCAATGGCGGCGGGTAAGCTCTGCGCCTCGCTCGGCCATCACGTCGAGGAGACCGAGTTCCGCTTCGACGCCGAGCTGTTCCGCGAGTCGATGTGGACCGTGATCGCCGGCAATGTCGCCAACGCCCTGGCGCTGCGCGCCAAGTATGCCGGGCACCAGGCGACGCTGGACGACGTCGAGCCGGTGACCCTGGCAATGGCCGAGATCGGCCGCAAGCTGACGGCCGCCGACTATGCCCGCGGCGTGCTGATGATCCACGGCTTCGGCCGGCAGGTGGCGAAGATGTACCAGCGCTACGACCTGCTGCTGTCGCCGACCCTGGGTAACCCGCCGCTGCCGTTCGGGCGCTGCTCGATGCAGAACCCCGACCCGATGGCGTTCGCCAGGGAGGTCGCAAACGAGCTGAAATTCACGCCGATCTACAACGTATCGGGCTGCCCAGCGATCTCGCTGCCCCTGCACTGGACAAGGGACGGGCTGCCGGTCGGCATCCAGTTCGGCGCCGCCTTCGGCAACGAGGCGCTGCTGTTCCGCATCGCCGCGCAGATGGAGCAGGCCAAGCCCTGGAAGGACCGCCTGCCGCCGGTCGTGTGATGCAGCACCTGTTCGCGCTCGCTCTGTGCCTGCTGGGGAGTGTCGCCATGGCGCAGTCCGCGTCGCCGCTGCTCGTTGCTGCCGCGCGCGGCGATGCCGAGGAGGTGCAGCGCCTGCTGGCGGGTGGCGCGCCGGTGGACCAGCGCGACGGCCAGGGGCGGACGGCGCTCCTGCTCGCGACCCATGGCAATCACATCGAAGCCGCGCGCGCCCTGATCCAGGCCGGCGCGGATGTCAACGCAAAGGATGCGATCCAGGACAGTCCCTACCTCTATGCCGGCGCCGAGGGTCGGCTGGAAATCCTGCGCCTGACGCTCGCCGCCGGCGCCGATCTGCGCAGCACCAACCGCTATGGCGGCACGGCGCTGATCCCCGCCGCGCATCACGGCCATGTCGAGGTCGTGCGCGCGATGCTGGCGACGAAGGTCGACATCGATCACGTCAACCGGCTCGGCTGGACCGCGCTGCTGGAGGCGATCATCCTGGGCGATGGCGGGCCGGCGCACACCGAGATCGTGCGCCTGCTGGTCGAGGCCGGGGCCGACGTGAACCTGCCGGATCGCGACAGGGTGACGCCGCTCGCCCATGCCGAGCAGCGCAGCCAGGCGAAGATCGTCGAACTGCTGAAAGCGAAGAACGCGCGGCGCTAGCGTTGTCCCGCTTATCGTTGGCCGGGCCGCGAACGCGCGATCGAGCGGCTCAAGAGCAGCACGGGCAGGATGCCTACCAGCAGGATCGTCAGCGAGGGCACCGCCGCCTCGGCCAGGCGCTCGTCGGCGGCGAAATGGGCGGCCTGCACCGCCAGCGTGTCGAAGTTGAACGGCCGCAGGATCATTGTCGCCGGCAGCTCCTTCATCGCGTCGACGAAGACGAGCAGCGCCGCGGTGCCGATCGAGCCCGCCATCAGCGGCGCATGGACGCGGGCCAGCATGCGGCCCGGCCCCAGACCCAGCGCGCGCGCCGCCTGGTCCATCGACGGGCGGATCTTCTGCAGGCTGGCCTCGACCGGGTTCAGCGCCGCGGCCAGGTAGCGCACGACGAGTCCATAGGCGACCGCCGCGATGGTGCCGCTGAACAGCAGGCCCACGGAAAGCCCGAACCAGCCCGCCACGCCGATCAGCGCATGGTCGACCACCGCCACCGGCAGCAGCACGCCGACCGCGATCACCGACCCGGGCAGGGCGTAGCCCAGGCCTGCCACGCGCGCGGCCAGCGCCGTGACCGGCGAGGGGCTGAGCCGCCGCGCATAGGCGACCAGCAGCGCCAGCGGCACGGCCAGGACGGCGACGATGCCCGCGATCAGGAAGCTGTTGCCGCTGAGGCGGAGCATGCGCTCGCCGTCGAGGCCGCTGTCGTCGTTCCAGATCAGGCGTACCAGCGCCAGGGCCGGGATCAGGAAGCCGAGCAGGATCGGGATCGCGCAGGTCACGAAGGCCAGCAGCGCGCGGATGCCGGTCAGGCGGTGCGCCGGCAGCGGCCGGTAGCGGGTCGAGCTGTGGTGCACCTGCGCGCGCCCGCGCGCCGCGCGCTCCAGCAGCAGCACCAGGAACACGAACAGCATCAGGCACGAGGCGAGCTGCGCCGAGGCCACGGGATTGCTCATCCCGTACCAGGTCCGGTAGATGCCGGTGGTGAAGGTGTTGACGCCGAAATACTGCACCGTGCCGAAATCGGCCAGCGTCTCCATCAGCGCCAGCGCCATCCCGCCGGCGATCGCCGGCCGCGCCAGCGGCAGGGCGACGCGGAAGAAGTTGCGCCACGGCCCGCAGCCCAGCATCCGCCCGACCTCGAGCACGCAGACCGACTGCTCCAGGAACGCCGCGCGCGCCATCAGGTAGACATAGGGGTAGAGGGTGAAGGTCATCACCATCACCGCGCCGCCGAGCGAGCGGACCGGCGGGAACCAGTAGTCGCGCACCCCCCAGCCCGTCGCGTCGCGCAGCGCCGTCTGCAGCGGGCCCGAGACCTGCAGCAGGTCGGTGTAGGCATAGGCGAGAACATAGGCCGGCACGGCGAGCGGCAGGATCAGTGCCCATTCCAGCATCCGGCTGCCGGGAAAGCGGCACATGGTCACCAGCCAGGCCGCCGCCACGCCGCCCACCGCCGTGCCCAGCGCCACGCCCAGGGTGAGCAGCAGCGTGTTCGTCACGTAGTCGCCCAGCACCGTCGCGGCCAGGTGCTGCCAGACCCCGTCGGACGAGCGCAGGACGTTGGCCAGCACGGTCAGCACCGGCAGGCAGATCAGCACCGCGATCGCCACCCCGACCCAGGGCATCACGCCGGCGCGCGGCCGCCAGCGGCGCCACGGCAGGGCGCGCGGCGCCGAGGCCGGGTCTAGGTTGGTGAGGGCGGTCATGCAGGGGATCATCCTGCGAATTGTTCGCAGACGCAACGATCTGTCCGGATAGGTCTCCCGCCGTAAGGTCTGGTCAGACCAGCGTTTCCGGCATCCCGGCGTTAACCCTCCGGGCCTCGGCCCGGCGCCGGTTGATCCAGGCATAGAGATACCAGGACGCGACCGTGCGGTAGGGCGCCCAGGCCTCGGCCACGGCCAGGTAGGCCGGCGGGGGCGCGTCCTCGGCCAGGCCGTAGACCTGGCGCATCAGCTTGCGCAGCGCCACGTCGCCGATCGGGAAGATGTCGGGCCGACCGAGCACGAACATCAGGTAGATCTCGGCGGTCCAGCGCCCGATGCCTTTCAAGGCCACCAGCCGCTCTATCGCCGCCGCGTCGTCCAGCGCGTCGAGCGTCGCGAAATCGAACTCGCCGCGCACCACGGCGCGCGCGATCTCGCGCAGCGAGGTGATCTTTGCCCCCGACAGGCTGCAGGCGCGCAGGCCCTCGTCGCGTGCCCGCGCGATCTTCGCCAGATCGATAGGATCGCCGTATCGATCCCGCAGCTTCTGGCGGATCGACACAGCCGCGTATTTCGATACCTGCTGCGCGGCGATGATGTCGGCCAGCGCGGTGAAATGATCGGTGCGCGCCTCGAAAGCGCAGGGGCCGACATAGTCGAGGATCGGCACGAAGGCCGCGTCGCGCGCGCGCAGATGCGCCACCGCGTCCGCGAGCTGGCGCTTGTTCAGCGGCCTTGCCATGGCGTTGCCCGTCTCCGATTCTACGCCCATGAACTACCGCCACCTCTACCATGCCGGCAACTTCGCCGACGTCTTCAAGCACGCGCTCTTGACCCTGCTGGTCGAACGGCTGAAGGCCAAGGACACGCCCTTCGCCGTCATCGACACCCATGCCGGCGCCGGGGTCTACGACACCGCCAGCGCCGAGGCGCAGCGCACCGGCGAGTTCGCCCGCGGCTACGGCCAGGTCGC
>JAEULC010000191.1 GCA_016792605.1 Rhodospirillales bacterium | reverse complement strand
GGGCCGAAGACCGAGGCCGGCCTGCGCCAGAACGTGGCCGTGGGCATCGGCTACATCGAGGCTTGGCTCGGCGGCCTGGGCTGCGTGCCGCTGTTCAACCTGATGGAGGACGCGGCCACGGCCGAGATCTCGCGCACCCAGGTCTGGCAGTGGATCCGCCACCACAGCAAGCTGGACGACGGCCGGCTGGTTAGCCCGGCGCTCTGCCGCCAGGTGATCGACGAGGAAGTCGCCAAGTTCCGCAAGCAGCGCAAGGCCGGCGAGCCCGACAGGTTCGACCAGGCCGCCGAGCTGTTCCGCAAGCTGATCGAGGCCCCGGACTGCGCCGACTTCCTCACCCTGCCCGCCTACGAGATGCTGGCGGATTGACCTCCGCCGGATTCAACAAGGCGCACTCAGACAGCCAAGCAGTGGAAGAGATACGCGACGAGGAACATCACGCCGACCACCGTCGCGACACGTAGTAGTTCTCGGATTGGACTGGGTGCCATGTCTGCTCGCCCGGTCAACGGTTTTGCGATGCCAGGTCACCGGCCGCCAGCGACGACCTCCAGTGCGCCATTGCATCCTGAGTCGTCGAGGCGTAGTGCACGAGCGGCTTGATCAGTCCCGCAGTCAACATCGGCCGGCGCACATTCGCGCTGGCACCGGCAAAATAGACTTGGGTGCCAGAGTGCCGAAGCTTATGCACGAAGCGTTCGAGCGCCTTCGCCGCGGTGCTGTCGACAAATGGCACCCCTGTGAGGTCAAGGACAAAGAGCTTTGGGTGCTCTCCGATGCGATCAAGCACACCGCTGACAGCGGCCGTGGCACCAAAGAAAAACGCACCTGATATGCGGTACACAACGACATCGCCGTTCAAATCGCGCGGATCGTAGGCTGTGCGGGCGGCACCGGACGAGTCGGCCTCATCTTCCACCATCACGCGATGGCCCGTCTCCACCTCGACGGCCTCGGCCATGCGGTGGAGGAACAGGAAGGCGCCAAGTGTTACGCCTACTGCGATGGCCAGGGTCAAGTCCTCAAAGATGGTGAGCAGAAACGTGGCCAACAACACGACGGCGTCTGCCCAGGAACCCCGCAGGAGACCCCAGAATTCCTCTTTTTCCGCCATGTTCCAGGCAACGATCGCCAGGACGGCACCGAGGGCCGCAAGCGGGATGTAGGCGGCCAAGGGTGCCGCCACGAGCATGAACAGCAGGATATAGAGAGCGTGCAACATACCCGCCACAGGTCCATGGGCGTTGGCGCGGACGTTTGTCGCGGTACGGGCGATCGTGCCCGTAGCGCACATGCCGCCGAACGTGACGGCTGCAATGTTGGCTGCACCTTGGGCCACCAGTTCGCAGTTGGAGCGATGGCGCCGGCCGGTCATCCCATCGGCGACAACAGCCGACAGCAAAGACTCGATCGCCCCCAGCAACGCAATGGCAATGGCATCCGGGAGAACGGCCCGTACCATGGCGAGGTCGAATGCCGGCAGTGAAGGCGCTGGCAACGAGCGCGGTATGCCACCGAACCGCGTGCCGATGGTGGCGACGTCAAGATGAAACAGGAAGGTCAGCAGCGCCGTTGCACCGACGGCGATGAGCAACCCCGGCCACTTAGGCCGGTAGTGTCGCAGCCCAAGCATGATGGCGATCGCCAGCAGCGACAGCAGAACAGTTGCGGGCTTGACGCTGTAAATGCTTCCGGCAATTGCCTGTATCTTTGGAACGAGAGCCGCCGGTTCCTTGGCCATATCGAGCCCGAGCAACTCCTTCATCTGGCTGGCGAAGATGATGACCGCGATTCCCGCCGTGAATCCGACGGTCACGGGAAAAGGGATATATTTGATATAGGTGCCGAATCGCAGGAATCCGGCGCCCAGCATGATCATGCCGGCCATGATCGTGGCAAGGACCAAACCGTCGTAGCCATGGCGCTCGACGATCGTCGCGACAAGCACGATGAAGGCGCCCGCAGGCCCGCCGATCTGGAACCGACTACCGCCGAGCAGCGAAATCAGAAAACCACCGACGATGGCTGTATAGAGACCCTTGTCGGGGGACAATCCTGAGCCAATGGCGATTGCCATCGACAACGGCAGCGCAACGATGGCCACGGTCAAGCCAGCCACGGCATCGGCTCGGAACCGACTCCAGCCATAGCCTTCGCGCAGGATCGTGACGAGCTTTGGCGTGAACAGTTCGGCGAAGGTAGGGTCTGAGGGCTTCCGCCTGCTCGCTACGGGTATGTCCATAGTTTCGGTTCTCCGCCTCCTTGAGTGAAGAGGAGCGGCGGGATCGTCGGCGGTCTCCGTCGCAACTGTTAAAGTTCTTGAATGGGCGTCAGCCCTCTTTTTTTCGGCGGGCGCCTGCCCCCGGCGGCCCGGCAGCCCTGGCTTCATCCGCCAGCTTGAAACGCACGCCGCGCCCCATGCCCTGGCTGGGCGTGTTCTCGCCAATCAGCACTAGCCCCGCCTGGTCGAACGCCTGAACCACCTTCATCAACGTGTCGACGATGCCGCGCACGTTGCCCTGGCTCGCCTCCATCCGCTGGATGGTCGGAAGGGAGACATCCGCGAGATCGGCAAGCGTCTGCTGGTCGATTCCCAGGAGAGCCCTTGCTGCCCGCATCTGCGCTGCCGTGATCATGGCTGAACATCCCCGACCATTTAATGTGCCAGTGTTACACATTCATACTGATGTATAAAGCATAATAATACATGTTCCAACGACATAGGAGAAAATATTCTGCCAATTGCCTGCATTAATCGTATTCCGGCTCCATTAACCCCACCTTTACCGCCCGGGGCCAGTCTGGCGGGAGCGAACCAGGCCAATCACGCCGGGCATGAGGCCTGGAGCGAGTTGACCCGAGGCGACTGCCAGCAGCCGTGATGCAGCGAAAATCCCAATCCCCCGTCCCTCACGCCGCGTCAGCGGGTGCGACAACGCTGCCCGAGGGCGACCAGACCTGGGCCGTCATGGGCGCGGTGATGGACACGGTTGCGGCGCCGACGCTGGTTGCGATGGACGACCGCATCGTGCTCGCCAACGAGGCGATGCGCCGCATCCTGGCCGGGCAGCAGACCGTCGGCCGCCGCCTGAGCGACTTCATCGACCGCACCGTCGAGCCCGAGGCCCAGGGCGCGGCCCATGGCCAGGGCCAGACGAGGCCCGCCGACGCCGGCGCGACGCTGTTCCTGCGCATGCCCCCCGGCCTGCTGCCCCTGCCCGCGCGCCGCCAGGTGGTGACGCCGCCGGGCACGCGCCATGCGCTGACCGTCGTCACCGCCGAGGGCGCCGAGGCGCACGAGCCGCGCCACGCGGCCCTGCGCGACAGCGAGGCGCGGTTCCGCGCCATCGTGAACTCGCTGCCCCTGCCGGTGACGATCGCGCGCCTGGACGACGACCGCGTGGTCTTCGTCAACGAGCAGTGGTGCCGCATGGCGGGCCTGGAGCCCGAGGACGTGATCGGGCGCGAGGTCACCGACTTCTACGTCGACCCCGAGGATCGCCAGCGGCTGAAGGGCGCGCTCAGCGCGTCCGGGGCCGTGCATCATTTCGTCGTGCGCCAGCGCTACGGCGGCCGGGTGCTGTGGGTCGAGCTGCGCGGCGTGACCATGAGCTTCGCCGGGCATCCGGCCTCGCTCTCGGTGTTCCAGGACGTCACCGACGCCAGGGAGCATGAGCGCCTCTTGGTCGAGGCCAAGGAGGCGGCCGAGGGCGCCAACCGCACCAAGAGCGAGTTCCTGGCCAGCATGAGCCACGAGCTGCGCACGCCCTTGAACGCGATCCTGGGCTTCTCCGACATCATCCAGAACCAGGCCCTGGGCCCGGTCGGCAACCCGCGCTACGCCGAGTACGCCCGCGACGTCCATGCCTCGGGCGTGCTGCTCTTGCGCCTGATCGACGACGTGCTCGACCTGGCCAAGATGGAAGCCGGCAAGCTGGCGCTGCAGGAGGAGGTGTTCGACGCCGCCGACCTGGCCGCCGTGGCGCTGCGCATGGCCGGGCTGCAGGCCGAGGTGGCCAAGGTGACGCTGGGGATCGAGCCGGACTCGACCTGGTTCCATCTGCGCGCCGACCAGCGCCGGGTAATCCAGGTGCTGCTCAACCTACTCAGCAACGCGATCAAGTACACGCCCGAGGGCGGCCGCGTCAGCATCCGCGGCGACGTGACCGACGGCGGCGCCGGGCTGCTGGTCGTGCGCGACACCGGGATCGGCATCGCCGCCGACGACCTGAAGCGCCTCGGCGAGCCGTTCGTGCAACTCGAATCGACCATGACCCGGCGGTTCGGCGGCTCCGGCCTGGGCCTGGCGATCGCGCGCGCGCTGGTCGAGATGCATGGCGGCCAGATCGCCATCGACAGCGAACTCGGCGGCGGCACGACGGTGACGATCGCCTTCCCGCCCGACCGCGTGGTGGCGCAGTAGCGCCGGCGGCCGGGGACCGGCCTCAGCTCGAATACCCTCAGCTCGACTGCGCGAGCTTGGCGATGCGGCCCTTGAGGCTGTCGATGATCGCGACGACGCCGCCCTGGGCGCCGACCGAGTTGAACTCGGAGCGGTGCGTCACCAGCATCGAAACGCCGTCCACCTGCACGTCGACGATCTTCGGCTTGCCCGCGATCTCGCGCACGCGCCAGGAAGCCAGGATCGGCTGCTTGCCGGCCGGACGATCGATGCGCGTGGCGACGAAGACGTCCTTGTCCTGCTCGTTGATCTTGGTGTCGGCGACCGAGAACTTCTCACCCGCATAGCCGCCGAACCGGATGGCGTAGGTCTTGACGATCCACTCCGAGAAGATCGCCAGGTATTCGCGCTGCTGGTCGGGGTTCGCCTGCTTCCAGTAGTTGCCGGCGACGAACTGGCCGATCTGCGGGATGGCGAAACCGTCTGACAGGATGCCGCGGAACTTGTCCTCGCGCTGCTGCAGCGTGGCGTCCTTCTGCGACAGGATCTCGATCGCCTGGTCGCCCATGGACTGGATGAACTGCTTGGCGCCGTCCGGCGTGATCTGCGCCGCAGCCGGCGGAACGACGGCAAGGCCGACTACGGCAACGAACAACGCGGCGAAAACCGAGCGCAAAACCATCCAACCTCACCGCGCATTGCTACGCGATGCCCTCTTGCCATGCCCCAGGCGTCAAGTTTCGGAGACGGTTTTTAGGTGCTTTGCCGTTCCATTGCAACTTGACGGCCGGCCGCGACGCCGCCACGGCGCACACAAGCCCGCGAGGCCAGTTGAGGCACCCGATTCCGGCGAAATTCGGGCTCGAGCGGTGACAAAATTTGCCCGATTTCGGTCAGAGCTACTGTCTCATAATTGCAACAAATATGTCATCCTCCCCCGATCCGGCGTCGCAAGCCGGTTTGGGTGGGAGGGAACCAGTTCATGACGATCGAGGACCGCCGGCCGACGGCCGGCGACGAGGACGACATTCCGGGCAATACCAGCGCCAACGAGACCTTCGACCAGGTCGCCGCCCGGCGCTTCGGCCGACGCGGCGTGCTGCGGGGCCTGGCCGCGACGGCAGCGTTCGGCGCTGGCGCCGGCGGGCTCGACGCGCTGACGGCCGGGCCGGCCGCGGCGGCGCCGGCATCCCTGGGTTTCAAAGAGATCAAGCACGGCCTCGACGGCACGCACCACGTGGCGCCGGGCTACTCCGTGCAGGTGCTGCTGCGCTGGGGCGACAAGATGCACAAGGACTCGCCCGAGTTCGACCCCAAGAACGTCACCGCCGCCGCCCAGGCCAAGCAGTTCGGCTACAACAACGACTTCCTGGCCTTCATGCCGCTGCCGCTGGGCTCCAACAGCTCGACCCGCGGCCTCTTGTTCTCGAACCACGAATACGCCAACGCCGACCTGATCTGGTCGGGCCTGGTCGACTTCAACGCCAAGCACGACAAGATGACCCGCGAGCAGGCGCTGGCCGAAATCGAGGCGCACGGCCTGAGCGTGGTCGAGATCCGCAAGCGCGGCCGCAAGTGGGAGGTCGTGCTCGACAGCCCCTACAACCGCCGCTTCACCGGATCGGCGCCGTTCCGCATCGCGGGTCCCGCCGCCGGCCATGCCCGCATGAAGACCAAGGACGATCCCGAGGGCAGGCTGGCGCTCGGCACGCTCAACAACTGCGCCGGCGGCGTGACGCCCTGGGGCACGTGCCTCAGCGGCGAGGAGAACATCAACGGCTATTTCGGCGGCGTCGATCCCAAGACCACGCCGGAAGCGCGCAACTACACGCGCATGACCTTCAACGACAAGCCGCGCCAGCCCTGGTACAAGTATGTTGACCGCTTCCACATGGGCAAGGAGCTGAACGAGGGCAACCGCTTCGGCTGGGTGGTCGAGGTCGATCCCTACGACCCCAACTCCACGCCGGTGAAGCGTACCTCGCTCGGCCGCATGAAGCACGAGGGCGCCACCTGCGTCGTCGACAAGTCGGGCCGCGTCGCGGTCTACACCGGCGACGACCAGGTCAACGAGTACGTCTACAGGTTCGTGACCACCGGCAAGTTCGATCCGAAGAACCGCGCCGCCAACCGCGACCTGCTCGACGACGGCGTGCTCTCGGTCGCCAAGTTCAATGCCGACGGCACGATGACCTGGCTGCCGCTGGTCTTCGGCCAGGGGCCGCTGACCGCGGCCAACGGCTTCAACAGCCAGGCCGACGTGCTGATCGAGACGCGGCGCGCGGCCGATCTTCTCGGCGCCACCAAGATGGACCGGCCCGAGGACATCGAGCCCGATCCGGCGACCGGCCGCGTCTACGTCGTCCTAACCAAGAATGCCGGCCGCAAGCCGCAGGATACCGACCCCGCCAACCCGCGCGCCAACAACCAGTTCGGCCAGATCATCGAACTGATCCCGCCGGGCACCGAGAATCCGCATGGCCGCCCGAAGACCTCGGACCACGCCAGCGCCACCTTCCGCTGGTCGATGTTCCTGATGGGCGGCAAGCACGACGACCCGAAGCACGGCGCCAAGTACGGACCGGGGGTGAAGGAGGGCTACCTCGCCTGTCCGGACAACATCGCCTTCGATCGCCGCGGGCACATGTGGATCGTTACCGACGGACAGGACGACGCGCTCGGCGCCGCCGATTCCGTCTACGCCACGGACATCCACGGGCCAAGGCGGGCGGCGCCGAAGCTGTTCTTCAATGCGCCACGCGGCGGCGAGGTCTGCGGCCCCTGCTTCACCCCGGACGCCAAGACGCTGTTCATCGCGATCCAGCATCCGGCCGAGGAGAAGGGCTCGACCGTCGACAAGCCGTCGACGCGCTGGCCCGACTTCAAGGACAACCTCCCGCCGCGCCCCTCGGTGCTCGCCATCACCAAGGACGACGGCGGCGAGATCGGGAGCTAGCGACCGGAAGCGGCTGCGTCGCGCGCGCCTAGGCCACCCGCGCGCGACGCGCCCACTGCGTGGCGATGGCGGCGACCGCCAGCGCCAAGCCGATGGCATGGGCGCCGACCAGGTGGTGGCCGGTCAGGTTCATGATCGGCACATCGAATACCGCCGGCATCACGAACAGGATCCCGGCGACGATCAGGAGCGCGCGCTCGATCGTCGACGTCTTGCGCAGCAGCCAGCCCTGCAGGCCGGCGGCCAGCGCCAGGATGCCGAGCGTGGCCGAGATCGCCACCTCGGCGATATCCATCCAGTCGCCGCCCTTCGGCAGTTTCAGGAGGAGCCCCACGCCCTGGGGCTCGAGCACGAAGGCGAAGGGCACGATGAAGGCGGGCATCGTGTACTTCCAGGACTGCAGCGTCGTCTTGTAGGGGTTGCCTCCGGTGATCGCCGCGGCGGCGAAGGGCGACAGCGCGGTCGGCGGCGACACCTCGCTGAGGACCGCGTAGTAGAAGATGAACATGTGCGCGGCGAAGTCCGGCACGCCGAGCTTGATCAGCGCCGGCGCGGCGATGACCGCGCACATGATGTAGGACGCCGTGACCGGCACGGCCAAGCCGACGATCCATACGATCGCGGCGGTGAAGACCGTGGTCAGCAGCAGGCTGCCCTGGGCGTAGCCGATGATGATGTCGGCGAAACGCTGGGCGAGGCCCGTCAGCGTCACCACGCCGACGATGATGCCGGCCGTGGCGCAGGTCGCCGCCACGTTGAGCACGCCCGTCGTGCCTTCCTTCATCGCGCCGGCGAAGCGCGCCGTCATGGGCGCGATCTTGGGCGCCACCAGGCCGATGGCAGAGGCCGCCAGGATCGGCAGGTAGATCAGCACCCACTCGTAGCCCGGCAGCATCGCGGCAATGCCCAGGCCCATGTTGTCGAGGATAACGATCCCGAGGCTGGCCACCAGCGGCAAGGCGATCCACTTGGGCACGATCGCGCTGTCGGCGCGCAGCGCGCTGGCGCTCGTCGCCAGGATCGTGGCCCAGAACACCGCGAGCACGGGCGAGAAGCCGAGCAGCATGAAGACCACGATCGAGATCAGCGACAGGAAGTGGAACCAGTAGCGCTTGGTCAGGACCCAGAGATCGTGCTTCTCCGCGATCCGGTCGCCGCCGCCGCCCTTCATTCGCGAGTCGAGCTCGACCATCACCAGGATGCCGAGGTAGTAGAGGATGGTCGGGATCACCGCCATCTGGATGACCGCGAGATACGAGATCTTGAGGTACTCGGCGATCAGGAAGGCCGCCGCGCCCAGCACCGGCGGCGAGATGATGGCGCCCAGCCCGGCCGCCGCCAGCAGCCCGCCGGCGCGGTTCTTCTCGTAGCCCGCCTTCTCCAGCAGCGGGTAGGCGACCGTGCCGATCGTCACCGTGGTGGCGACGCCCGAGCCCGACGGGCCGCCGAGCAGGAACGACGACAGCACCACGGCGCGGCCGGCCGAGTTGCGCCGGCCGCCCATCGCCGCGAACGAGAAATCGATGAAGAACCGCCCGGCGCCCGAGGCTTGCAGCACCGCGCCGAAGACGGTGAACAGGATGATCAGGCT
Source organism: Rhodospirillales bacterium (assembly GCA_016792605.1). Classification (GTDB taxonomy): domain Bacteria; phylum Pseudomonadota; class Alphaproteobacteria; order JAEULC01; family JAEULC01; genus JAEULC01. The sequence goes on along the minus strand of JAEULC010000191.1, from coordinate 9,339 downwards.
CGAGGCCACGTCGACCGTGGTGCCGAAGATGCCCTCGAGCGTCATGTAGAGATGCGCGACCAGGTCCTCGAGCGCGAAGCCGCGATGGGTCCAGGGCGCCGGCAGGTACTTGCCGAAGAGCGCGTAGGCGATGAAGGCGAGCGCCACGCAGGGCATGATCGGGCCGGTCGCGCGCCGCGTGCCCTCGAGCAGCAGGACGATGAAGGCGAGGCCCACCAGCCAGTCGGTCTGGGTCGGCATCGTCGCGCGGTCGCCGAAATAAGCGCCCTGCGACAGCACGTAGCCGATCGTGCCGGCGCTGGCCGCCGCCAGGATCCAGTCCCACCACCGGATCCGGTCGCGGAATCGATGCGCCATCGGCATCATCAGGAAGCAGAGCGTGAGCACCAGGCCGACATGGGCCGGCCGCAGCACATGCGCGGGAACGATGTCATAGGCGGCGAAGAGGTGGAACAGCGAAACGCCCACGGCCAGCGCGCCGATCGCCGTCCCGGTCCACCCGCCGAGCCGGTTGAAGGTGCCCTCCTCCTCCTCGATCAGGTGTTCGATCGTGTCGCGCGCGTCGGCGGCCAATGGGGCGGCGATCGGGGCCGCGTCGGCGCCCGCCGCGGCAGCCAGCTTGTCGACGTTCGATTCCATCGCGCTCCTCCCCCGCCTGTCCGATCGGCCGACGCCAGGCTACGCCGCGATTCCCTTCCCCCCATAACAGGATTGCCGGACCCTGGCGGGCCCGGCAATCCTATCGCGTGCGGATTCCAGGTCGACTATTCGACCTTGATGCCGACTTCCTTGAAGTACTTCAGCGCGCCCGGGTGCCAGTCGATGCCGGCGCGGCTGGAGGTCTGCCATTCCGGCTTGATGTTCTTCGCTTCCGCGTGCACCAGGGCCAGGTCGGCGCGCTTCTCGATCATGATCTTGGTCAGCTTGTAGGCCATGTCGTCGGACATCGAGGCATTGACGGCCAGGATGTTCCACACCGAGTTGTTCTGCGCGTCCTTGTCCATGCCCTTGTAGGTCGCCGCGGGGATGACAGCCGGCGCGTAGAGCTTGCCGTACTTCGCGTTCATCTTGTCGGTGAGCTGCGCGATGTCGAGGATCTTGATCTTGGTGTTCGGCGTCGAGGCCAGGTCGGTGACGCCCGCCGTCGGCAGGCCGCCGACCCAGAAGAACGCGTCGATCTTCTTGTCCTTGACCGCGTTGGCGCTCTCGGCCACGCCCAGGCGCTCCTTCTTGATGTCCTTCTCGTGGTCGAGGCCGGCGGCCTCGAGGACGCGGATGGCATAGACCTCGGTCGCGCTGCCGGGCGACCCGGTCGAGACCCGCTTGCCCTTCATGTCCTCGATCTTGTTGATCCCGGTGCCCTCGACCGTCACCACGTGCATGTGGTTCGGGTACAGCACGGCGAGCGCCCGGATCGGCAGCTTGGTGGGGAACTTGTCCTTGCCGTGGATCGCGTCCCAGGCCGCGTCGACCTGGCTGAAGGCGATGTCGGCCTTGCCGCTGCCGATCAGCTGCAGGTTGGCGACCGAGCCGCCGGTCACCTGCGCCGTCGCGGTCGTGCCCGGCAGCTCCTTGCCCAGGATGTTGCCGTAGCCGCCGCCCAGCGGGTAGTAGACGCCGCCGGTGCCGCCCGTCGCGATCGACAGCGTGGTCTGCGCGCCCGCCGCGCCGGCCACTGTCAACCCGGCTGCCAGGACCGCGCCCAGCAGAAGAGACTTCGTGCTCATTGGATCATTCCTCCCTACGAGAATACTTTGATGGATCAAGTCCCCTATGACGAATTTCCGTACCATACACGGTTTCGTCATGCCACCATTTGGATTGCTGTTCCGGGCTGACAAGCGCGTCACCAGCCCCTAGGCTCCTGCCCCCCATCTCCTGCCCCCACAGATATACGGAGACCGCCCATGGACATGACCGGCGAATTCCGGATTCCCGCGCCGCGCGATGCCGTCTGGCGGGCGCTCAACGATCCCGAGGTGCTGAAGCAGTGCATTCCGGGCTGCGAGACGGTCGAGAAGACCTCGGACACCGAGTTCGTGGCCAAGGTGACCGCAGCGGTCGGGCCGGTGAAGGCCAAGTTCGGGGGCAAGGTTACCCTCAGCGACATCGATCCGCCCAACGGCTACACGATCTCGGGCGAGGGCCAGGGCGGCGCGGCCGGCTTCGCCAAGGGCGGGGCCAAGGTGAGCCTGGTCGAGGACGCCGGCGGAACGCTCCTGCGCTACCAGGTCTCGGCCCAGGTCGGCGGGAAGCTGGCCCAGGTCGGCTCGCGGCTGATCGACGGCGTGTCCAAAAAAATGGCAGAGGAGTTCTTCAACCGCTTCGCCGCCCAGGTGGCGGAGCAGAATCCGCCCCCGGCCGAGCCGCAGGCGGAAGCCGCCCGGCCGGCAGAGGCTCCCCCCGCCCACCGGCAGGAGACTCGGGAAGCCCAGCAGGCGCAGAAAGCTGGCCTGCCGGGCTGGGCCTGGATCGCGGGAATCGTCGCGGCGGTGGGCGTGCTGCTGCTGATCTTCGGGCGGGGTTAGCCGGTCACATATAGCCCGAGGCGCGCAGGCGCTCGAAGCTGTCCTCGCTCTCGTGGTCCATGGCCCGGCCGACGCGCTCGGGCACCTTGGTCGCCTTCAACTCGGCGATGATCTCGTCGATGGTGGCCGCGTTGCTGTCGATCGGGAAGGTGATGTCCTTCTCGCCCAGCGTGCGGTAGCGTTTGCCGTTCTTGGCAAAATAGAGCGGCACCACCGGGATCTCCTCGCGCTTCACGTAGAGCCAGATGTCGAGCTCGGTCCAGTGCAGCAGGGGATGGATGCGCAGGTGCGATCCTTCCGGCGGCAGGGTGTTGAACTGGTCCCAGAACTCGGGCGGCTGCTCGCGGAAGTTCCATTCGCCGCTGACCGCGCGCGGCGAGAACACGCGTTCCTTGGCGCGCAGCCGCTCCTCGTCGCGCCGGATCCCGAGGATGATGCCCTTGAGCTTCATGTCCTGCAGCACGTTGGCGAGGCCCAGGGTCTTGCGCGCGGCCGACCGAGCGGCGGTCGGCAGCGAGGGATCGGTCGCCTCGAAGGGCGGACATTTCGGCGCGCGCAGATCGAGGTTCCACTCCTTGGCCATGCGGTCGCGGAAGGCGTAGACCTCGTCGAACTCCATATCGGTGTCGAGATGCAGCGCCGGGAACGGCACCCGCCCGTAGAAGGCCTTCATCGCCAGCCAGGCAAGCACGCCCGAATCCTTGCCGATCGACCACAGCATGGCCAAGGGCTTCACGTTGGCATAGGCCTCGCGCAGAATATAGACGCTGCGCGCTTCGAGTTCGTCGAGATGGTCCATGGGGCGGGGTTTAACTTGCTGCGGCGAGGCCGTCAAATGCCCTCGCCGGGCCGGGAATCAGCCTGTAGCTCTTCCGCTCCGCCACTTGACCCAGGTCAATGCGGCGGCCCTAATGTGGCGAGATATTTTTTAATATTGACGGCTAGTCGCCGCGCCTTGCGCCGACCATGAAACGCTCGTGTGTCCGACGGTGCCGAACCTGGGCTGGAAGGAGTAAGCGACGATGGAATCGGCCACCAAACGCAATCCCTTGCTTCCATGGTGGATCGGGCTCGGCATTGTGGCCGTAGCCGACCTCTGGGTCGCGTACAAGATGCTCGGCGCCGATTGTCAGGCGACCGGGATTGCCGAGCTTATTGTCGTCATCGTGATCCCGGCGGTATATCTCGCCTTGATGTTCCTGACCTTCAAGAGCCAGCCCTAGGCAGGATCTGCGGGGCAAGAGCAAGGGGGACGAGGGGTCTCCCTCGTCTTGCGCTCGAACGGGCCAGATGCCGTCCGGCACCGCAAGTCCATCTCGTGGCGCTTCGCCACCTCGACCGCGACGGAGGCGCCATCCGCTTGCACCCGGGCTTCTGGATGACCTTCGCCGCAAGCGCGGCCGCGGGACTGGTGACAACCGCCGGCATCCTGGCAGTCCGCCGATACGAGGCGTGGGCGCGCCGGAACACGACCTATTTCGCCTGCTTCGCGGCGGGCGTGCTGATCGCCGTTTCCTTCCTGCACATCGTTCCGAAGTCCATCGCGATGACCCCGCAGGCCCCGGTCTGGCTGTTCGCCGGCTATCTGCTGATGCACATGCTCAACCGCTTCCTGACGGCCCATGTCTGCGACAAGCCGCAGATGGCCGACTACGCGCTCGGGTTCGTGCCGCTGATCGGCATCGGCTTCCACTCGTTTCTCGACGGCATCGTCTACGCCATCGCGTTCAGCGTCAGCCCATATACCGGGGTGCTTGCGGCGCTTGGGATGGTGCTGCACGAGTTTCCCGAGGGCATCATGACCTATGCGCTGCTCGTGCGCAGCGGCGTCGACGAACGACGATCCTTCACCCTTTCATTTTTCGCCGCAGCGCTTAGCACGCCGATCGGCGCGCTGATCTCCTACCCCTTTGTCAGCCGGATCGACCAGTCGCTGCTGGGTGCGATGCTGGCCTTGTCGGCCGGTGCGCTGATCTATGTCGGCGCCACGCACCTGCTGCCGCGGGCGGAGCGCGAGCCGCGCCGGTTCAGCCTGGTGGCGATGGTCGCCGGGGTCGCCGTAGCGCTCGGCATCATCCTGAGCGACGGGTAGGCCAAGCATGAACCGGATGCGCATTGCGCGGCTATTCGCGCTGTTGATGCTGGCCGCAATCGGCGCAGTCCCGGCAGCGGGATCGCAGGAACCCGCCCCCATCGCCATCCACCTGTTCTGGAGCGAGGGCTGCCCGCATTGCGCCCGGGCGCGTGCCTTTCTCGAAGCGCTCGACAGGACCGAGGATGGCGTCGATCTGCGCACCTACGAGGTTTCGAATGAGCCCGGCAACGCGGTGCTGTTCGCCCGGCTCAATGACGCTCTGTCCGTCGATGTGCCGGCGGTGCCGCTGGTGATCGCCGGCGACCGCGCGTTCATCGGCTACCTCGACGACCAGTCGACCGGCCTGGCCATTCGCGAGGCCGCCCTGGCCTGCCGCGCAGCGGGCTGCGTGGATATCGTGGCGTCTTTCCAGCGCGCGCTCGCCGCATCCGGCGGCGAGACGACCGAAACCCGGTCCCCCGCCAGGCGCGATGCCCCGCCATTGCCGCCAACGATCCGCCTGCCGGTGTTCGGCGAGGTGGCGACCGCCAGCCTGTCCCTGCCGCTGCTGACGGTCCTGCTCGCCGTCATCGACGGCTTCAACCCCTGCGCCATGTGGGTGCTGCTGTTCCTGATCGGCATGCTCCTCGGCATGACCGACCATGTGCGGATGTGGGTGCTCGGCGCTGCCTTCCTGCTGGCATCCGCGGCGGTGTACTTCCTCTTCCTGGCCGCGTGGCTCAACGTCCTGGTCCTTCTCGGAACGCTCGCCTGGATCCGGATCGCGCTCGGCATCGGCGCGCTGGCCGCCGGCAGCTGGTACCTGAGTCAGTATGTCCGCAACCCCGCGGCGCTGTGCCGGATCGCGCCGGCGGGCCAGCGCCAGCGCATCATGGAGCGCATCCGCGGGGCGGTGCGCGAACAAAGCTTCCTGCTGGCCGTGCTCGGCATGGTGGCGGTGGCCGCGGCCGTCAACCTCGTCGAGCTTCTGTGCTCCGCCGGGGTTCCCGCCATCTACACCCAGGTCCTGGCGCTCAGCGCGCTGCCCGCCTCGCAGCACTACCTCTATCTGCTGCTCTACGTGCTGGTATTCCTGCTCGACGACCTGGCGGTGTTTGTGACGGCCATGGTGACGCTGCAGGCGTCCGGCCTGACGGCGCAGTACGCCCGCTACTCCCACCTTCTCGGCGGGATCGTCCTTGCCGTTCTGGGCATGCTGCTGATCTTCCGGCCGGACTGGTTGAAATTCGGCGCCTAGGCGCGTTTCACCACGCCGCCTACCAGGAGCGAACGCGGCCTATGTCGACATGCACGAAATCGGAGCGGGCATAGAAGCCCACCCCGCCGGCCTTGAGCGAAAGGGCCGCGTCGCGGACTTCGCGCAGCGTGCGGCCCGGCACGCGGATATCCACGGCAAGCCCGTCCGTATGCAGGCTGTTGCGCGCGACGCCGTCGCTGCGGCTGGCGAGCATCGCGTTGGTGCGCGGCGAGCGGTAGCCCGAGATGATCTGGAACGGCGCCTCCGTGCCCAGGGTCTGGCGCAGGCGGTGCAGCAGGTCGAGCAGGCCCTTGTCCATGGCGCGCACCTCGCCGGTCCGATGGTCGCGCAGCAGGTGGTCGATGCGCCGGATCGCCTCGCCGACATACCGGCCGTCGACCCAGTAGTCCAACGCCGCGGCCTCGCCGGTGTGCAGATTCTCGAACCGGAGCCGGCGCGGCGGCGTCGGCGAGGGCGCCAGCGCCTGAGCCAGCCGCGGTTGGCACAGCACGACGGACGCAGCGCCGGCCGCACCGAATCGCAGCATGCGGCGCCTGCTCATGGCGTCGATCATATCGAACGGACTCCCTTCCGGTTGCGCGGCATCATACAGAGCGGTCGCATCGATGCAATCCTACTGCTTGCCGCAGCCGAGATCGTCGGGCGCGGGCGCGACCGGCGGCTTGGCGTCCAGGCCATAGAGGTCGTCGCGGAACTGGACCGTGCCGCCGGGGTCGACGAAGGCGGTCATGTAGAGGACGTGCACCTGGATTTCGCGCTGCACGGGCATGCGGGTCGTCGTGCCCGCGGCGATCGCCTGCTCGACCGCCGCGTCGTCGACAGCGAGGGCCCAGGCGGCGAGTTCGCGCGGACGCGATACCCGGATGCAACCATGGCTGAAGGCGCGCCTCGGAAGGGCGAACAGGCGCTTCGACGGCGTATCGTGCAGATAGACGTCGTGCGGATTGGGCAGGTCGAACTTCACCAGGCCGAGCGCATTTCGCGGCCCCGGATCCTGGCGCAGGCGCGGCGCGCCGCCGCCATAGCTCCGCCAGTCGATCGTCGCGCCGAAGGGATCCTGCGGGCGATCCAGCAGGCGGATGGCGCTCGCCGCGAGGTAGCCGGATTCGCGCCGGAGCCGCGGCAGAATCTCCTTGCGGACGATCGACGGCGGCACCGTCCAGTCGGGGTTGAAAACGACGCCGGTGAGCCGGCTGCTGAAGACCGGCGTCGGGTGCCTCACGTCGCCGACCACGACGGGCATGCGCAGCTTCACCTCGCCCCCGTCCACCGCGTCCAGCAGCATCGCCGCGACATTCACCTGCACATAAGCGGCGCCGAGCTCGGGCAGGGCCTGCCACCCGGCGAGATTGCGCTCGAGCTGCCAGGTCCGCGCCGCCGCGGAGACATTGAGGGACGCCAGCGTCTCGCGCCCCACCCGTCCGTCGACCGCGAGGCCGTGGCGCGCCTGGAACCGGCGTACGGCCTGGGCAAGCTCGCCGTCATAGGCCTCGCGGCCCGCCTCCGGAGACAGGTCGCCGCTTGCCGCGAGGCGCCGGCGCAGGGCCGGAACGCGCGCGTCCGCCATGCCCTCTTCCAGGGTCGGGCCGTCGCCGACCGTCGGCCATCCGCCGCGGGCCTCGATCGCGCGATACGCGTCGAGCGCCTGCGACAGCCGGTCGCCGGCGGCGCGCTGGACCTCGTCGCCGGCGACGAGCTGGGGCCAGCAGAGCGCCATCGCCAGAAGCGATGCCAGGGCCAAGCGGGAGTTCATCATCGATGCGGCCGCCCCCGCGGCTACTTCTCCGTCCGCCCGTACTTGTCGTCGAAGCGGACGATGTCGTCCTCGCCCAGATAGGGGCCGGACTGGACCTCGATCAGGTGCAGCGGCAGCATGCCCGGGTTCTCCAACCGGTGCTTGGTGCCGAGCGGGATGTAGGTCGACTGGTTCTCGTGCAAGAGAATCGTCTCGTCGCCGCGAGTCACCTTTGCCGTTCCCTGCACGACGACCCAGTGCTCGGCGCGATGGTGGTGCATCTGCAGCGACAGGCTGGCGCCGGGCTTCACCACGATGCGCTTGACCTGGAAGCGGTCGCCGACGTCGATGGTCTCGTAGGTGCCCCAGGGCCGGTGGAACTCGCGGTGGTTCCGGTGCTCGTCCCGCCCCGCCGCCTTGATCTTGCCGACCAGGTCCTTGACCGATTCCGCGCGCGACTTGTCGGCGACCAGGATCGCGTCCTTGGTCGAGACCACGATCACGTTCTTCAGCCCCAGCACGCCGACCAGCGGCCCTTCGGCGCTGACATAGGATCCGGTCGTGTCGTGCGCGATGGCGTTGCCGATCAGCGCATTGCCCTGGGCGTCGAGCGCCGCGGCCTCGTGCATCGCGTTCCACGAGCCAAGGTCGCTCCAGCCGAGGTCGGCCGGCACCACGGCAGCGTCCGCGGTCTTTTCCATCACCGCGTAGTCGATCGACAGGTCGCGGGCCTTGGCAAAGGCGGATTTCTCCAGCCGCGTGAACTCCAGGTCCTTCGACCGCGCGGCGACCGACTCCTTCACCGCCGCAAGCATCCCGGGCTGGAACTTGCCGAGTTCCTCGAGGTAACGCCGGGCGGTGAAGGCGAACATGCCGCTGTTCCACGACCATCCGCCCTCGACCAGCATCGCCTTAGCCTTGGCCTCGGGCGGCTTCTCGACGAACTGGGCGATCGCGTAGACGCCGGGCAGGCCCTCGACCGAGGCGCCCATGCGGATATAGCCGTAGCCGGTGCGCGGCCCGTCGGGCGCGATGCCGAAGGTCACGAGCTTGCCGAGGCGCGCCGCCGCGGCCGCCTTGTCGATCGCGGCATGGAAGGCGACCAGGTCGCGGATCATGTGGTCGGACGGCAGCACCAGCAGCACCGCCTCCGGGTCGGTCTCCGCCGCGAGCAGGGCCGCCGCGGCGATCGCCGGCGCCGTGCTGCGCGCCAGCGGCTCCAGCACGATCTGGACCGGCTTCACGCCGATCTGGCGCATCTGCTCGGCGACCAGGAAGCGGTGCTCCTCGCTCGCGACCAGCATCGGGCCGCCGAACCGCGCCGGCGCGCCGACGCGCAGCGCCGTCTCCTGCAGGATCGACTTGTCGGACATCAGGGTCAGGAACTGCTTCGGCCGCTGCTCGCGCGACACCGGCCACAAGCGCGTTCCCGCGCCGCCCGACAGGATCACCGGCTGGATCAGGCTCGCCATGTCGTCTCCTGGAACGGGCCGCCCCGGCCCTCTTGCGTCAATTGCTTCAGGTACTGGCCGTAGGTGCCCGAACCCAGCCCGGCCGCGATCGCCTCCAGCGCGGCCGTGTCGATCCAGCCCTGGCGCCAGGCGATCTCCTCGATGCAGGCGACCTTGAGCTGCTGGCTCTCCTCGATCGTCTGGATGAACTGCGCCGCCTGCAGCAATGCTGCCGGCGTGCCGGCATCGAGCCAGGCGATGCCGCGGCCCAG